>JAVHLO010000239.1 GCA_031082105.1 Planctomycetota bacterium | reverse complement strand
CGTCGGCGACCGGGGCCGGTCGCCGACGGACTCCAGCGCGAACCCTATGAGAACCTGGCCCCGCTTCCTGCGCCTGCCGCATTCCGCCAGGATGTCCGGGTTCCGAACCAGCCGGAGCACCAACGTATCGCGAGCCTCTTTCTTGATCTTGCCGAAAACACGGCTTTCGGGCCGGTAGTCGCCGACCGCGGCGGTCATTATGAGACAATCGCACTGTCCGAAGTGTTCGAGCGTGGCCTTGAGCATCTCCCTCGCCGAAACGACACCGACGACACGCATCGCGCGCGGCGGTCGGAGCATGGAGGGGCCGGAGATGAGGACGACATCGTGTCCGCGCCTGACGGCCGCGGCGGCAACGGCGTAGCCCATCTGTCCGCTGGACGGGTTCGATATGAAGCGGACGTCGTCGATGTACTCGTGGGTCGGCCCCGCGGTGACCAGCACTCGCATACTGGCGCCTCGTGAAGATCAGGTTCCCGGCAGCGCCGCCCTTTTTCTAGGGGCGGCGTGCTTTCTTTCGGTTCTTCAGCGCCGCTTCCAGCGCGCCGAGTATCGATTCGAGCGGGGCAAGACGCCCGACCCCTTCGCGGCCGCAGGCCAGGTAGCCCTTCTCGGGTTCGACGAAGAGGTAGCCCAGCTTCTTGAGGTCGTCGATGTTCCGCTGGACGACCGGGTTCTCGTACATGGCGTCATTCATGGCTGGGGCGATGAGGATGGGGCACCTGGCGGCCATGATGAGGGTGGAAAGGGCATCGTCCGCGATCCCTGCGGCGATCTTGCCTATGATGTTGGCCGACGCCGGCGCGACGAGCACAATATCCGCCGCCGCGGCAAGCGCGACGTGCTCGGGGTCGTGCTCGACTTTGGACTCAAAGAGATCGGTCACGACCCGGTTGCGTGACAGGGTCTCGAACGTCAGCGGGCGGACGAACTCCTGCGCCGCCCGGGTCATCACGACATCGACCCGGTATCCCGACTGCGCGAGCTTCGAGACCACCTCCGCGGCCTTGTAGCACGCGATGGACCCGGTCACGCCGACGACGATTCGCCGCTTCGCTTTCATATCTCTCCCGGCTTGATGGATTTGCCGCTGGCATTCTGACGGCAGAGACCGGCTAGAACGGCTGCTTCTTTTCGCCCGGCTCGACGAGGCTCACCTTCTCCTGGATGATCTCCTGGAGCGCGACCTCGACGGGGTCCCGCGAATCATACTGGATCAGACGCGGCGCGCCGCGCATAAGTTCCCGGACGCGCTTCTGGATGAGCACGGCCAGCCTGAACTTGCTTCCGATCTTTTTCGTCGCCTCTTCGACCAGTGTAAGTCTGTCCATACGGCCTCTTCACTCCAAATTCTGCACGAGCTCCTTCAGCTGCTTCACGCCGGTCTTGATATCGATGATACAATGGACGAGCGGCGCGTCGTTCGCCTTGGCGCTCATTGTGCTGCTTTCACGCTGCATTTCCTGGACGAGGAACTCCAGTCCGCGCCCGATCGAGCCGCCGGCGGCGAGCAGTTTTTTGAACTCGCCGACATGCGCCCAGAGCCGGGCGACCTCTTCGGCGATGTCCATCTTATCGGCCAGCAGCGAGATTTCCCTTGCAATATCCGCCTCGGAGACCTGCGACGCGTCGTCCAGCAGGAGCCGGACACGGCGGAGCATGCGCTCGCGCGAGCCCGCCAGGGCCGCAGGGGCGAGGTCGGCGACGGTCTTCAGTTTCCGTTCCACCCCGGCCAGCAGGGCGAGAAGGGTCTGTCGGGTCTTGTTCCCTTCACGTTCGCGACCCGCGATCATGGCGTCTATCGCGCCGCGCAGCGCCTTCGCGAAGATTCCGGCGTACTTCTCGGCCTCGGCGGCGGGCGCGTCCTGTCGCGGCACGACGCCGGGGAGGGTAGCGAGCCAGCGCGCGTCTTCCCGTTCGGGCAGGCGCAGCTTCTTCATGAGCCGGTCGACCGCGCTTGCGTAGTTCCTGGCCGCCTCGAGGTCCGGACCGGCGGCCTTGTTGCCGGCTGCGGGGAGGCGCACCGCGACGAGCACGGTGCCGCGCTCCACCGATTTGCGAACGGCCGCGTCGGCGACCATCTCGAAACCCAGCCCGCTCAGCGCCTCCGGCACGCGGGTGTTCACCGCGAGGATCTGGCCGTTGCGCGAGCTCGCCTCCACGGTTATCGCGCAACCCTGGCCACGGCATGTCGACCGGCCGAAGCCGGTCATGCTCTTCACCGATCGTTTCGCGGTCCGCGCCATCGCGACTTCCTGCAAGAGGAATTTCTCAAACGCCTTTGCCAAGGGGCGCCCTTTCAGGCTCCTCGACGACGGATTTCTTCGTGGACAATCCCATAAATCCCCCTTTGCCAAGAGGAACTTTCTGCTATCCCGAGTCCGCAGATCACTTCCCGGCCGGCGTCCGCGACCCGGGTTTTTCCGCGGGGATCCCGCGTTTGCACAATGGACATTCCGCCGGGTCATAGATCGGCGGCTGCAGGTTCAGGAGAGAGACAAACGGTTTTCCGAACGACCGACCGCCCCCGCGGTCGACCAGCGCGGCAACGCCGACCACCCTGGCGCCGAGCCGCTCCGCCTCCATGATCGTCTCCTGCGCGGACCCGCCCGTGGTGACGACATCTTCAGAGACGAGCACGCGCTCTCCCGCTTCCAGGGCGAAGCCGCGTCTCAGTGTCAGCTTGCCCTCCACGCGTTCCATGAAGAGCGCGCGGCACCCGAGGGCGCGAGCAAGCTCGTACGCGACGACGATCCCGCCGAGCGCGGGACCCACGACGCAGTCGATCTTCCCGCCGCCGCCCGCACGCCATTTCTTCGCAAGCGCACGGCATAGCTTCCCGGCGAGCCTGGGCGATTCCAGCGCCTTCGCGCACTGTACGTACGCGGAGCTGTGCAGGCCGGAGGAGAGGACGAAATGCCCTTCGAGGAACGCGCCGGACTTCTTGAAGTCCGCACGGAAATCTCTCTGTGCGCGCAGCGGTTTTGTCTTCCCGGTCTTTTTCCGGCGCATCATTTGTAGACCCCGAAGCCACAGAAAAACACAGAGGCGCACTGAAGATGCGCAGAATCACAGAAGCCGATATGGATCGGACTGACAACCTGTCCGAGTAATAATGTGAGCCCCGCAGATGTTTGTAGTCGGCCACGCAGGGCGGAGTGGCGTCTCCGAAGGAACGGCACTCCGCTGCGGCTTCGTGCCCTACTACAAACCGTGTTACTCGGACGGGCTGTTAGTCATTCGAGCCCGGCGTCTCCGCGGGCGGGTTGCCCCCTTCGCCGTTCTCGGTGGCGCCCATGAGGCTGCCGCCGGCTTCGCGCTTGCGCGGGACCTTGTTCAGCACGATCGCCACGAGAATGAAGGCGGTCGCGAGGACGATCGTCGCCTTCCAGAAGGTCGGCACGGCCTTCGTGCCGAAGAAAGAATCGCTGCTGCCACCGAAGGCGCTGGCGAGCCCTTCGCTGTGGTGCGGCTGCAGCAGCACCAGCAGGATCATCAGGAGGCAGACGACGATGAAAATGATCATCAACAACGTGTACATGCTTCTAAATCCCCAATCCCGCAACAAAATCAATATCCGCACGCGGCCCGCGAGGCTACTTGCCCGGCTCGCGCAGGGTCTTCAAGTAGGCGTTCACGGCCTTGTGCTCCTCAGCCGATGCGCGCACGACCACGCATCCGCTGGCAACCGTCACCGACCGGCCGGGCAGGCGCCACGTCTCGGGCTGCACGTCAATCTTGATCCGCTCGGCCAGTTTCTCGATGCTCTCGAACCCGGCTGAAATATCGGCAACATCATAGACCTCGAGCACAATCTTTTCCACATCGCCCGAGGCGCCGGTGTCAACGTCGAACGCGAATCTCAGTTCGACGACCCGCGCAAAATCCATCGCGGCCAGTTCCACCCACGCCTGACGGGCCGTGAGTCCGCCGCCGGAGCCGGTCACCAGGACGTCGCCCTCCAGGACCATGCCGCGGCCGGTGATGACCCGCGTGGGCTGGCGTTCCATCAACAGCTCTTTCGTCTCAACCAACAGGTTGTCGATCCTGAACGTGAAGAACGAATCCGACCGATAGTGCCGCAGTGTGGAAGTCTCCGAGGCCAGCACCTTGTCGGTCAACTCCAACCGCACGCGTCCGGGGAAGTCCTCCGCCTGCCTGAATACGATGCTCGTACGGTTCGCGCGGATCTTCACGGTGTCCGGCCGGTACGCGCCGAGCACGACCGTGCCCGTGTTCGCATCCGTCCGCGCGGGCTTGTCGATGACGGCCATGTTCGGCTCTTTGCACGCGATGAGCGCGAAGAGACCGGCGAGGATCAGCAGTGTCAATAGAGATAGCCGCATTCTTTCTTCCACGCGAGCCTGTTTTCCTACTTGATAGCCGCCCTGGCGATCGCCGCGAACGAATCCGCCTTGAGGCTTGCGCCGCCGACCAGCGCGCCGTCGACGTCCGGCTGCGACTTGAGCTCTTTGGCGTTGTCGGGCTTCACGCTGCCGCCGTAGAGAATGCGCATCCCGGCGGCGACCGCCGGGGTTGTCGCCTTTGCCGCCTCTTTCCTGATGAAAATATGCGCCTCCTGCGCCTGGGCGGGGGTGGCCGTCTTGCCCGTACCGATGGCCCAGACTGGTTCGTAGGCGATCACGATCCGGCCCAGGCTCTCTGAGGGGAGGCCCTTGAGGAAACCGTGGACCTGCCGTTCGAGGACGGAGTTGGTCTTGCCCTGTTCGCGCTCTTCGAGCAGTTCGCCCACGCAGACGATCGGCGTGAGGCCGGCTGCGAGGGCAGCGGCGGTCTTCTTGTGGACCAGCTGGTCCGTCTCGCCCAGCCCGTGGCGTCGCTCGGAGTGGCCGATTATCACGTAGGTGCAGCCGATATCTTTCAGCATTGCCGGGGCGATCTCGCCCGTGAAGGCGCCCTGCGCTTCCCAGTGCGTGTTCTGGGCGCCGACGCCGATCCGGGAACCGCGCACGACGTCGACCACGTCCGCCAGGTAGACGAACGGCGGGCAGAGGACGACATCGACGGCGTCGAGCTCGCCGAGCTGTTTTCTGACGCCGGCCGCGAGCTCGCCGGCCTCCCTCGTGTTGGTGTACATCTTCCAGTTGCCGGCAAAGAGTGGGCGACGCATCCCGGTCTCCTTTCTGCTGGAGGGCTGGTTTTGCATCCTGTGGTCTCGCCGGCCTCTTTCGCGATGCCGGCTTCAATTACCGGTTGCCCCCCTTCTGCGCAGGGAGGCGACCCGCTTTCCGCCGCGCGGTCCGCGCCCGGATGCGAAAGAACATGTGTGCGCACCGAGATCGCGGGGAATCGGGTATTGTAGTCTTTTCCCGGCCTGTTGTCAAGCTTCTGGCTTGTGGCGACTTTCTTGTCACCACGGAGGCGCAGGGAGCGGAGTTGGAAATGATTTCGCCATGTTTCTCTGGCTTGTTCCGGGCTTCGACCTCGAGACCGTCTCTCGACCGGCTAGTGGTTCATGATATCTGGAATTCAGGAATCAGTACATCTGACGTGAGGGAGCGGTAGCGTGGGAGGGCAAGGCCCCCGCCGAGCCGACGATGTGGTGCGGGCGTTCACGCCCGCACGGGGTGGCGCGCGGTCCGGCCTCACGCGTCCTTGGACGGCCGGACGCCCGAAGAGGTCTATTTTGGAAGGCCCGCGGACAATACGCGTCCTGGGATCGAGCCAAGAGCGAACTGGCCGAGGAAGGCGCGGTGCGCGTCACCACACGCGCCCGTGCGTG
>JAVHLO010000238.1 GCA_031082105.1 Planctomycetota bacterium | reverse complement strand
CCCGCATGGAGTCCCGGAACACACAATGTCCTGGAAACTCATTTCGCTGATCCTGGTCGCACTGGTTCTTGCCGCGGTCAGCGCGTCGGGTATCTACAGGCTGGTCACGCCGGAAAGCACGACCGACTTTGACGGCTTCTACCGTTTCGGCCGCGCGGCGCTGGACGGCACGGACATTTACGCGGACAAGGCGGGACAGCGATATCTCCCTGCGTTTGCGCTGTTCATGGCGCTATTTGCGTGGATGCCGTACAAGGCCGCGGGGATAGTCTTCATCGGGCTGAACAACATCGCGCTGATCGTCGTCGCCTGGGCTTCCGCGCGTCTCGCCTTCGCCGGCCGCGCAGCGACGGATCCGCCGGCCACCGATCGGCCCGAGAAGGTCCGCCGAACCGCCTGGAACATCGACCTCGTGGCGCCAAGCCTCCTCGCGGCGATCTTCATCGCCGGCAACATCTTCCTGTGCCAGGTGAACCTGCCCGTGCTTGCGCTCGGGCTCCTTGGAGTCCTGTGGATTGCCGAGGAAAGGCCTCTGCGCGGCGCAGTGTCGCTCGCGCTTGCCGTGGCGCTGAAGGTGACACCGGCCATTTTCCTCCCGTATCTGCTGTTCCGCGGCAAAGTCCGCGCGTTCGGATTGACGGTGTGCTGTCTCCTGACGCTGGTGTTCGTGCCGTCTTTCCTGGTCTTCGGCGTCGACAGGACCGGCAACTACTGTAGCCGCTGGATCGACGCGAACCTTGCGGGGACGGACACGACCGGCCCGGACCTTCAACGTTCCACCCGCTACAACAACCAGTCATTGCTTGCGACGGCGACGCGCCTCCTGACGGCCACGAACGCGGCAAGCTCCAAGTCGCCGCGATTCGTCAACATTGTCTCACTATCGCCGTCCGAGTTCAGGCTGACCTTCATCGCGCTCTCGATCTTGATAGCGCTCGTCACACTGGGCGTCTGGTGGAGGGCGCGATTGCGTCCGCGGGACATGATCGGGCCGGAGGCGGCCTTCACGTGGACGGTCGCGCTCCTCTTCTCGCCCATCTCCTGGACGCATCATTTCATCGCGGTTCTGCCGGCGATGTACGTGCTCTGGGGGGAGATTCGCGGCGGCGGCGCGGACACGCGGATGAAGCGCATCGCGCTCTGGATTGTGATACTCGCGGAGCTCTGTTTCCTGACCGTCTTCTTCAGCGAGCCGCGGATGTACGGCTCGCTCACGCTGGGTGCGGTCATCATGGCGGTGGGGATGGCGCTGGTTCTTTCCCGCAGCCAAACCCCGCCGCCGGGTCCTGGAAGAACAACCCCCTGCGTCCCCCTTTGCTAAGGGGGACTTCGTCCCGACTGCGGTCGGGACGAAACGAGCCTCTCAGACTTTCGGCGGCTTTGAAGGCGAACCCCAGCGCATGCAGAGGCGCCTGAAGTGCGATTAACGCAGGAACCGCCCTGTGCCCTGATCCCCTGATTCCCTGATCTCCTGATCCCCTGTCCCCTCCTCCCTACGCCTGCGGCATTGCCAGCTCGCGTTCCTTCCAGAGCATGTCCTTCGGCGTGCCGAGATCGATGTGTTCCCACGGCAGAAGCTCGTCCGCGCTCCGCTGCCGATACGCGTAATCGGCCGGATCGATCCCCGCCTCCTTGAACGCCTTCTCCCAGAGATCGAACCGGAACAGGTCGTCCCAGGAATCGAACGCACATCCGCTGCGATACGCGAGCTCGATCGCGCGACCGCAGCGCCGGTCGCCCCGCGACATGACGCCCTCCACCAGCGACCGCTGGAGGTTATGTACCTTGTACTTCACGCTCTTCCCATGAGTTCGGGTCCTGATGCGCCGCTCGATCTCGAGGAGCCGATCCATCCCTGTCATCGCCTCCCACTGGAAAGGCGTATGCGGCTTAGGCACGAACGGCGAAACGGTGACGTTGACGTTTGCGGGATGTCCCCCGATGGGCCTGCGAAGGTTCGCCGTCTCCTGCGCGAGGGCGGCAATACCGTCGATATCAGCGTCCGTCTCGGTAGGCAGGCCGATCATGAAATACAGCTTGACGATGTTCCACCCCTGCCTGAACGCGACCTGCATCGTGTCAAAGAAGTCCTGATTCCTGACGCACTTGTTGATCACCTTGCGCAGCCGGTCCGTGGCCGCCTCAGGCGCGAGCGTGAGCCCGGCTTTGCGGACGGCTGAGATGACCGCCGGGAACGTCGCGAGATGCGCGTCTATCCGCAACGACGGCAGCGAGATGCCGACTCGCCTGCCCTTGAACCGCGCCGACAGGCGGAACAGGAGCTCCTCGATGTTCGGGCAATCGCCGCTCGAAAGCGAAATGAGCGAGATCTCATCGTAGCCCGTGTTCTCGTACGCCTGTTCTGCGGCGTCAAGGATGCTGTCCAGCGACCGCCATCGGACCGGCGACTTGAGCGCGGCGGACTGACAGAAGCGGCACGAATTGGGGCAGCCGCGCATGATCTCGAGCGTGATGCGGTCGTGCACGGCCTCCGGAAACGGAATGATCGGTCGCGTCGCCATCCGCACGGAGTCGAGCTCCGCTATGGTCGCCTTGCTGACCTTCGCGGGGACGCCCGGGGCCACCGCGCCGAACGACAGCAGCCTCCCGGACGACGCGTCATGCCTCGCTTCGTAGAGGCCCGGCACGTAGAATCCGTCGCCGCTCCGCGCCAATTCGAGCAGGACTGCCCTCCGGTCCCTGCCCTCTCGCGGCGCGCGCTTCAGCGTCTCGATCAGGCGTACGATCCGCTCCTCACCGTCGCCGACGACGAAGACATCGATGAACTCGGCCATCGGCTCCGGGTTTGCGGCGCACGGCCCGCCCGCCACTACGATCGGGTCATCCGCGCCACGATCGACGCTCTTCAACGGCACCTGGGCAAGGTCGAGCATCGCCAGCACGTTCGTGTAGCACATCTCGTGTTGCAGCGAAAAACCCAGCACGTCGAACTCTTTCGCCGGCGAGTGCGTTTCCAACGTGAATAGCGGGATGTTCCGTTCGCGCATGCGTCGCTGCATGTCCGTCCAAGGAGTGAAGACACGTTCCGCAACCGCGTCGTCACGGTCGTTCACGACGGCGTACAGCAGATGGAGGCCGTTGTGGGACATGCCGATCTTGTACGTGTCGGGGAAGGCCAGCGCGATGCGTACATGGTGTGGATCGTGTTCCTTCACCACGGAATTGACCTCGCCGCCAATGTACTGGGCGGGAGTCTCCACCAGGGGAAGGATCTTCTCTATCTGCGGCCAGAGATCGGTCATGGGATTTCGGATTTCAGATTTTAGATTGTGGATTGGTCACTGGAACCTGGGACTCCGGCAAGGGTCCCGGCGGTCTTCTCCTATCGCGAGGAGCGATTCAGAGCACAAGGTCAAGCGTCTGCGCAACGGTCTTGACTTCGACGGCCTCGATGCCCCTGGGTAGTACGTCGAGCCCTTTGAGGCAATCTGCAGCGAGGATCGCCTTTTCAAAACCCATACGCGCAGCCTCCTGCAACCGCGACGCGAGCTGGGCGCCGCCCCGCACTTCGCCGCCAAGCCCCACCTCGCCGACGAACACCGTCCGCGGCGGCGTGGCCCTGTCGCGGAAACTCGACGCGATCGCCACCGCAATCCCGAGATCGGCGGTCGGCTCGTCGACAAATATCCCGCCGACGACGTTCACGAAAACGTCGTGGATCCCCAGGTGGAGACCGACCCGCTTCTCGAGGACCGCAAGCAGCATGCAGACGCGGTTGAAGTCGGCGCCGGACACGCGGCGTGTGGGAACGCCGTACGAGGTCTTCGTGGTCAGTGCCTGGACCTCGACCAGCAGGGACCGCGTGCCGACGAGCGCAGGGATGACGACCGTACCGGGTATCCCGCGCCCGCCCTGGCCGAGAAGGTACGCGGACGGGTTCTTCACTTCACTAAGCCCCGTGCCGGTCATCTCGAAGATGCCTACCTCGTTGGTCGAGCCAAACCGGTTCTTCACGGCGCGGATGATCCTGTACGACTGGTACCGGTCGCCTTCGAAGTAGAGCACGGTATCAACGAGATGTTCGAGCGTCCGCGGCCCGGCGAGCGAACCGTCCTTTGTCACGTGCCCGATCAGGAAGAGGCAGACGCCGCCGCGCTTCGCCAGGTACATGAGCTGCGACGCGCACTCGCGCACCTGCGAAACGGAACCGGCCGCCGACGGGATCTCCGGGCTGGCCAGGGTCTGGATGGAATCGACTATCACAAACGACGGTTTCAGCTTCTCGACGTGGGTCTTGATCGACTCGAGCCCGGTCTCGCAGAGCAGGTAGAGCCGGTCCGAACCTGCGCCGAGCCGATCCGCGCGCAACTTGATCTGGAGCGCGGACTCCTCCGCCGTCACGTAGAGGACCTTGTGGCCGGCTTGCGCAACCAGGTTGGCGAACTGAAGAAGCAGCGTGGACTTGCCAATCCCCGGGTCGCCGCCAAGCAGGGTGACCGACCCGACGACCACGCCGCCGCCGAGTATGCGGTCGAGCTCCGCAAGCCCGCACGCGATGCGCGGCGCTGCGTCGCCGCCGATCGTGCCGATCGGTCTCGGAACATCCGCGCCGAGTGACGCGGTAGGTTGTGCGCCCTTCGCCTGGAGGACTTCCTCCGCGAGAGTATTCCACTCGCCGCAGTCAGGGCAGCGGCCGCTCCATTTCGTCTGCTGCCTGCCGCACTGCTGGCACGCGTAGACGACCTTCGTTTTGCTCATGGTACCTGCAACGCGGAACAACAGGAGAAGAACAGCCACGGAGGCGCAGAGACACAGAGAACGAGCCAAGTCAAGTTGCGCATTATACCAACTTTCTGTGCCGCTTCAAGGATAAGGCGATCCGTTCGTAGTGGCTAAGTCCCCCTGGGCAAAGCGGGATTCAGCGCGTTGTCCGAAAGTCCCCCTTGGCAAAGGGGCCCCGACTGCGGTCGGGATCGCGGCTGCGGCTTTGACGTTCCAAAAGGCCACGGGCCGACTCCGGCGTGCCGGGGAAGCCGTGGCGATGTTATGCTTGACTTGACCGCACCAACTTGCTAGTATTGAAATCCAAAATGGGACCGGCGGTCCTGCCAACCCGACCAAGGCGTGGACGTTTAACCGCTTGATATGCCGGGGGCTGCTGAGTACGCAGAGATTGTCCGGGGCCCTCGAAAAGTGATTAAGAGTTGAAGACCGGCAATCCAAAATCTAAGATCTAAGATCCAAAATGGGAGCGCCCGTTCCCCACGCGTGCGGGTGCACACCCGGATTGAAACCGTCCATGGTTGTGATTCATGATTGCTCTTGCTTCCTTGATTTTCGGGGTAATCGCGATGAGGATGTTCCTTGCGGGTCACACGAGAGTTCAACTCCGGCACTGGCCGGCGAACCTGCTCGCCATGCTTGGCATTTCCGTCCTTTGCGTCTCGTGCATGACGCAGTCCAAGATCCCCGACAAGCGCGACCCCATCTATGACGAGGCGATGCGTCTTGCGGCTCGATGGGAGCAGTGCTTCAGGGAACAGCAGAGCATCCAGATGGCCGAGGTCGAGGAAGGACTCTGCGGAATGATCAGGGGCGACTTCCAGAAGTTCACCGACGGGCTGGCGTCGAGCGAGAACCTGACCAGGATCTGCAGCGCAGGCACGCTCGGCTTCTCGAAGGACCCGCGCGCGATCCCGTACCTGATCGCGTCGCTCAACGACCCGCTCGAAGAGGTGCGCACGAACGCCCTTTTCAGTCTCGCCTTCATGAAAGACCCATCGACCCCCG
>JAVHLO010000237.1 GCA_031082105.1 Planctomycetota bacterium | reverse complement strand
CGGCGTGAATGTCGGCTTCGACACTCCCAGGGACATCGAGCAGAAAGGCGCGACCGCCGACCACAAGCTGAAGGAGCTCCGCGACGAACTGTGGAGGGAGCTCCAGGCCGTCGAGGACAAGGCGATGGCAGTCCTCACCGCCGACCAGAACGCGATGGCCGGCGCGTTCAGCGGGGCGCTCGTCCCGTTGTCCGCGAAGGACTTGAAGATCGAGCTGGACAAGAAGCGCCAGCAGGAGAAGGAACAAGCTGAAGGACGCAAGGAGCCGCCGCCAAAGCGGGCGGCCGAACCGGGCAAGCTCACGCAGGTCGGCGATTACCTGCTGAATTCCGCCGCCGCATCCTATTTTCTAGCCCGGCTGAAGGCCGATAGAATGGATACGGCCACGCTGTTGTCCGCGCGTTCGTGCGGCAACGAGAAATGCCACTTGAACAGGCTTCATGTGTTCAAGGCGCCCAAGTAGAAGTATCTTCTTTTTGGAGAGGCCTTCATGCGTAGAACCTGGATGGCGCTGTGTACCGTTGCCTTGGTACTGTCTCTGCCTGTCGGCGCGTCGGCCCAGTCCGAGACCGAAAAGGGCACGCGCGCCGCCGACGACACGAAGAAGCTGGAGGCGGACGGTTACAGGAAGCACGCGGATCTCTACACGACGAACCGCGTCATTGACCTGAAACGCGAAATTGACATCCTGAATCTGCTCAACGGTCTGAACCTGACCGACCAGCAGATGCTCAGCATCATGGCGATCGGACTCGAGGCCGAACATGCCCGGGCTGCGACGCGAAAGAAGGTCGATGAGTGCAACGCGAAGATGGAGAAGGCCGCGCGCGCGCTTCACGACCACGTGGTCGTCAGGCATTTCACCTCCACGGAGAATGTAACAGCGCTCGCCGTGCTGGCCCGGGACTACTCGACCGCACGAGAGAAGGCCTGCGAGGCAAACAAGAAACTCGAGGCCGAACTCGCCGAATTCGAACTGCGCGTGAGGGAAGTGATCACCGGAGCGCAGGTCGAGGTGATAAACGGGTACGCATCCTGCTTGATCCCGTCCAAGCAGCAACGCGACCCGACGCGGATCGGCCAGGCCGTCGAGAACCAGAACAGGTACGCGGCCCTGCTCGTCAAAGTCCGTGAAGCGCCTGTGGACAAGTGGGAGGCGGCCGCCGAGGAGCTGCTCAAGGCCCACCTGGACTACCTCCAGCGCCACTACCATGTTCTGAGCCCGGAGGAAACCAAGGCCGAACGAGATCGCGTGTTCGCCATAGTCCGAAAGGCGCTGGCCCTCGACCCGGTCGATTTCGAGCTCTCGAAGACCTCGTTGTGCGAGCAGATCGAGGACCCCAAAAAGGCCGCCAAGTCGGCCAAGACAACCGCGAACAAACAGAAACCCGCGGACGCCGGCTGAGAGCCTTCTTTCACGAAGGTCGGCAGGTTCCTGCTCGACCAGAGGACCCCAAAACTGCTTGCCGAGCGGCTCAGAAAGTCAAAGACGTTCGTGAGCCGCGACGCCAAGGTGAACCTCGACGAGATCGAGGCCGCCGACGCGTGCCGCGACGGCACGTGCGCGCTTGAGGAATAGCCGGTGCCGCTTGAACTCCTGATCACACTCCCGGACGGAGAGCAAGAGACCCGCAACCTCCCGGCTGACGTCGGCGTCATCGGAAGAAGCCGTAAGTGTTTCATTTCCATAGCCGACGCGTCCGTCTCCGCCAGACATGCGATCATTGAGAACGCGCCGGACGGACTCTTCATTCTGGACCTGGGCAGCACCAACGGAATCAGGGCCGACGGCAAGCGCGTCATCCGCGAACGGATCGTGCCCGGCCGCGTCTTCCAGCTCGGCAGGCTGCTGCTCGAAGCCAGGCCCGTCGGGGGCATCGACGCCAAGTCGCCGTTCGCGCCCAGTCTCGCCGACGTACCGCACGGACCGATCGCCGCGCGCGTGACCGCCTCGCCCACCCGGCTGGCCAGGATCCGGGCTGTAACGAATGCAGGCCTCAGGACGGCCCAGTCCAGCGGCACTCCACAGAAGGACGCGGCGCTGGCCGTCGGCAAGTGGACCGAGGAACAACTGGCGGCACTGCGCAACCGCGCAAAACAGGTGCAGAAAAAAGAGTCGCCCAGCCTGGCGGCGGTCATCAAGCGCTCGCCGTTGTGGGTGGTCTCGCTCATGGTGCACGCGGCGGTAATCGCGGCCGTCGGAATGCTCGCCATCGCTACCGATACGATCCCAAAGAGCATCATCATCGCGCTCCGCCTCCCTGAGCCGCCGCCGGATCCGCTCTGGCTTGAAGACATACCGACACTCGAACCCAAGGAGATCGAGTTGGACCCCGTGCCCGAAGACTCGCCCTACATCGACGAGTCCACCGCGGACCATCTCGAGTCTTCGGACGACGACATCTTCAACGAGTTCAAGGGCGAAGACCCCGACTTCCTGGCGTGGAAACCGCTCGGAGGGGCAAGCTGGAACACGACCATGGGAACCGGTACGGGCGGACTCGGGGGCGCGTTCGGAGGCAGGCTGGGCGGCAAGATGAACCTCGTCGTGCGCGGGGGCGGCAGCCGTGAGACCCAGGCGGCCGTCATGGCCGGGCTCAAGTGGCTGGCCAGACACCAGCAGCAGGACGGAAGCTGGGGTGTCTACGGCCCGAACCTCGGATGCGCGGACGAGTCGTGCGGAACCGGAGGCGGCTTTGAGACCGGACTCACCGGCCTCGCGCTCCTCGCCTTCCTCGGTTCAGGGTTCACGCCCAGCTCCACCGAGAAATGCGACGGGATCTCACTCGGCAAGGTCGTCGGCTCCGGGCTTTCCTGGCTTGTCTCGCACCAGACCGAGTCCGGTTCGTTCGGCCAGGATGGGATCAGCATGTATGAACAGGCGATCGGCACGATGGCCCTGGCCGAGGCGTACGCGCTCACCGGACGGATTCAGTACCGCGCCCCAGCGTCGCGCGCGGTCCGGTTCGTCATCGAAGCGCAGAACCCCTACGCCGGCTGGAGGTACAGGCGAAAATGCAACGACAACGACACGTCCGTGACCGGATGGTGCGTGATGGCGCTCAAGTCCGCATCGCTCGCAGGCCTCGACGTCGGCAAGACGAGCTTTGAATGGGCCAAGAGCTTCCTCGACACCGTCACCGAAACCACCGGTTACGGCAAGATCAAGATCGGGTACTGCCGCCTGG
Organism: Planctomycetota bacterium; assembly: GCA_031082105.1. Taxonomy (GTDB): domain Bacteria; phylum Planctomycetota; class MHYJ01; order JACQXL01; family JAVHLO01; genus JAVHLO01. The sequence goes on along the minus strand of JAVHLO010000237.1, from coordinate 2,570 downwards.
GGTCGAGCGTAACCTGCTGCACTCCGAACGGCGGAAACGCGATCGGTCTCGTGCTGAAACTGTACCTCGAAGACAAGCCCGGCACTTCACAGATGAACAGTCTTGCCGAATCGATCCTCCTGGAACTGCCCGATCCGGAGTCGATCATCAACAGGTCCGGCAGCCCGGACTACTACTACTGGTACTATGCCACCCTGGGACTCTTCCTCTACGACGGGCCGGACAGCGGCCGGCCCGGCACATACTGGAAGAAATGGAACGAGCGGATGATCGCCACACTCACCGAGACCCAGCACAAAAAGGAAGAGGGTTGCTGCTATGGATCCTGGGACCCCGTGGACAGGTGGAGCGGCAGCGGCGGCCGAGTCTACGCAACCGCGCTCAACACGCTGACACTCGAAGTCTACTACCGCTACCCGTCCGTCTTCACCGGGACCGACAGAAAGAAGTAGCCCCGCACGCCCCCGCCCCGCAGGGCACTTAATCCTCGAACGCCCGCCCGGACTCTCCCACGCAAGGCGGCTTCAACAAGTGTTTGACACTCCAGAGATAGCCACACCGGGACCACGCTCGTTCGCGCCAGACATGCCTCTTTTCCTTGACATGGATGGCGAAAGTCGTATAATAATGCGCTTTCGCCAGTTCATAGTCCAAAATGCGCCGGAGCGTTATGAAGAAACAGAGAATCAGGATCAGGATCGAGGCCTACGACCACAAGGTGCTTGACAAGTCCGTGAAGGAGATTGTGGAGACGGCACAGCGGACCGGCGCAAAGTACTCCGGGCCGATCCCGTTGCCGACCAAGATCGAACGATACACGGTTTTGCGTTCTCCCCACGTGGACAAGAAGTCCAGGGAGCAGTTCGAGATACGCACGCACAAGAGGGTGATCGACGTGCTCGATCCCAGCGCCAAGACCATCGATGCGCTCAAGAGCCTGAATATTCCCGCAGGTGTCGACATCCGAATCAAGATATAGGAGAAACACGATGGAGCCGGGAATACTCGGCAGGAAAGTCGGTATGACCAGGGTGTTTTCCCCGGAAGGCAAGTCCGTTCCGGTGACCGTGATCGAGGCTGGTCCGTGCCCGATCCTGGCGGTGAAGAACACGCCGAAGGACAAATACTACGCGTTGCAGATCGGGTACAACCTCGGCACGAAACGCACCAAGCGCCACAAGCCGCTCATCGGCCTGATCGAGAAGGCGAAATGCGCGCCCGTCGATGTCCTTCGTGAGCTGCGCCTGGCCGCTCCCCCCGAAGACAAGGCCGGAGACGTCATAAATGTCGAGGCCTTCGAGAAGGTGAAGATGGTCGACGTGACGGGGATCACCAAAGGTCGCGGATTTACCGGCGTGGTCAAGCGCTGGAACAAGACGATCGGCCCGAAGTCGCACGGCTCGATGCAGTACCGCGCGCCGGGATCGATCGGTTCCTCCGCGTGGCCGTCGCGGGTGAGACCCGGGAGGAAGATGCCCGGTCACTACGGCTGCGAGCGGGTCACCGTGAAGAACCTCGACGTTGTGCGGATCGACAAGGACAGCAACCTGTTGTTCGTGCGCGGCGCCGTGCCCGGCGCCAACGGCGGGCTGCTGCTGATCAGAAAGAGCAAGAACTTGAAATAGGATTGCCACCCGTTTTGAAACCAGAAATACTCCGATGATTGAAGTACCTTATTTCGACAAAGAGGGCAACAAGCTGTCGCCCCTGCCCGTGGACGAGACTGTTTTCGGCAAGAGCGTCCGCAAGAAGCTCCTCCACGAGGTAGTCCTCGCCCATCTGGCGAACCAGCGGCTCGGCACGACCGATACGAAGCGACGCGGCGAGGTGAAGGGCGCGTCGCGCAAGCCGTGGCGTCAGAAGCACACCGGCCGCGCGAGGGCTGGTACGATCCGATCGCCCATCTGGAGACATGGCGGCATCATCTTCGGGCCGCATCCGCGCGACTATTCCGTCCAGCTACCGCGCGCAATGAAGCGCGCGGCACTCGATTCCGCGATCCTCGCCAAGCTGCTCGACGGTTCCACGATGATCGTCCAGGAAATCGCCGCGACACCCCCGAAGACCAAACCCGTATCGAGACTGCTCTCCACGATCGGCGTCAAGGGCCGCTGCCTGCTTGGATCGAAGGACTACGACAAGAACGTCTGGCTCGCGAGCCGCAATCTGCCGCGGCTCATCGTCGCGCCCGTAAGAGATTTCAACGCGTACGATGTGGTCGCTAACAAGTTTCTAGTGATGACAAAGTCGGCCTTCGACTGGCTCGTCGAACAGCGGACACGTGGCGCGGTTTCGAAGTAGCCGCCCCGCCCGAATGTCCGCGGACGATATTGATGGAAGTGCTATATGCGTGATCCACACAGAGTTCTGATAAAACCCGTCGTGACGGAAAAGGCGATGGCCCTCGGTTCCCAGTTGCGCAGCTATACCTTCGAAGTTGATAAAAGAGCGAACAAGATCGAGATCAGGCGCGCCGTCGAGAAGAATTTCAACGTCAAGGTCGAGTCGGTGAATACTATCGTCATGAAGGGCAAGCGGCGCCGGTTCCGGTTCTCCACGGGTTTGAGTCC
>JAVHLO010000236.1 GCA_031082105.1 Planctomycetota bacterium | reverse complement strand
CCTGCACGGAGTCGAGAAGACTCCGAACCGAGTTCAGAATGACAGGAGACCGGCCCTTCGGCGGTATCGATGTCCCACGAGCGAATCGTGTTGTCGTAGCCGACAGAAACCGCCCTGCTCCCGCTTCCCCGTTCGCTGGATTCCCGCTTGCGCTGGAATGACAGTTCCTTGCCGCCCGAGCTGAACGACACGGCCAGCACGGGACCCGTGTGGCCGACCAAGACCTGCACCTGCTTCCCCGTCTCGACATTCCACAATCGCACCGTCCCGTCATGGCCCGCCGACGCGACCAGCCGCGAGTCCAGGCTGAACGCGACGTCAAAGACCGAGCCCTTGTGCCCCTTGAGCACCAGGAGCTGCCTGCATGAAGTAGTCTTCGACCTCGCGGCGGTCACTGTTGACGCGCCGCGGGAAATGCCGGCGCTCACAGTCCCCGCCCCGCCGACCACGGCCTTCGCAGATTCGGGCGAGGCGGCGCCTGCCGTCGGGCCCGCCGGCTCCCCATTGCGCAGCTTCCATAGCACCACCGTGCTGTCGTAGCTGCCCGAGGCGAGCCAGCGTCCGTCCGGGCTGAAGGCCACGCACAGCACGGAATACTCGTGTTTCCGCAGGACGTGCAGTTGCCGGCCGGACTTCGTATCCCAAAGGCGCACGGACTTGTCGTGTCCCGCGGACGCAACGAGACTCCCGTCCGAGCTGAAGCACATCGCGCTCACCGGCAGCTCGTGCCCGCTCAGCACGTGGATCACGTCGCCCGACTTCGCGTCGCAGAGCCGGATCGCGTTGTCGTTCGACGCCAGCGCGACCAGTCCGCCATCGGGGCTGAACGCCAGCGCGCGCGCGGGTTCGCCCTCCGGCCTGACCTCGCCCACACGCACGCCCGCCGCCAGGTCCCACAACCCCATCTCCCCGCCCCGGCCGGCAACCACGAGCGACCGCCCGTCCGCGCTCACGGCCACGGAACCGATCGATTGCACCCGGCCGGCGATGCGGACCAGCTCGCGGGCCGAACCCGAGTCCCAGACGCGGATCGTCCTGTCGAAACCCGCGGAGACGATCCGCGCGCCGTCCGGGCCGAACGACGCCGCCAGCAGCGAATCCTCGTGCCCCGTGAGTACGGCAAGCGGTTTGCACGTGCTCACGTCCCAGGTCCGCGCGGTCTTGTCGAAGCTCGCGGTCGCAATGCGACGGCCGTCGCGGCTGAAGTCGACCGACGACACGCGCTGTTCATGCCCTCTCAACAAGCCGACGACCTTGCAGCCCTCGACGCTCCAGAGCCGGACGACGTTGTCCGAACCCGCGGACGCCAGGAGCACGCCGTCCGGGCTGAAGTCAACGGAGAACACCGCCCCCTCGCCGTCCTTCAACACCGCAGGCTCCTTGCCTCTCTGCGCGTCCCACAGGCGAACGGTCCCATCGGAACCCGCGGATGCGAGGCGCGACCCGTCCGGGCTGAACGCGACAGAGTTGATCGCGTCACGATGTCCGCGGAGCGCGTTGAGCTGCGCAAAGGAGTCCGCGTCCCAGACCCGGATGGTCTCGTCGATCCCGGCGGACGCGAGGCGTCTGCCGTCCGGCGAAAACGCGACGGTCAGGACCTGGTGTTCGTGTCCACGAAGAAGCGCCAGTTGTCTTCCGGACGCGGTTTCCCAGACCCGGACGGAATCATCGGCGCCGGCCGATGCGACCCGCCTGCCGTCCGGGCTGAACGCCACGGCCCGAACGGACTCTTCATGTCCTTTGAGCACGCGGAGCTGCCTGCCCGTATCCGCGTCCCACAACCGGACCGTGGAATCCGAGTTGCCCGACGCGACGACGTGTCCCACGGGGTGCAACGCCAGCGAGTTGGCATGTCCGAACTGCGGCGGCGTCACGTGCCGCGCTGCGCTTCCGTCGATGCTCGCGCCCTCGGTCGACTCTGCGGCCTTCACGTTGCACGCCTCGAGGTTTGCGCCCGCGAACCCCGCGGCCCTGAGGTTTGCGCCCCTGAGGTCCGCCTCGCGCATCTCCGCGCCCGCGAAGCTCGCGGCGGCGAGGTCGGCGCCCGCGAGGCTGCACCGCTCGAGCGACGCGCCCCGGAAGCTCGACATCGCGAGCCGCGCATGGTCCAACCGCGCATTGTCAAGCCCGGCGCGGTCGAACTCCGCCGAGGTTGCCGCGATATTGACCATCACCGCCCCCGTGAGGTCCGCCTGCGCAAGCTTGGCCCCTTCGAGGTGCGCGCCGGTCATGTCCGCGCCGACAAGCCTGATCCCGGACAGGTCCAGTCCGGCGAGGTTTGCGCCGCGCAGGACGATCGAAGGCGGCGCAAGGCGGCCGAACTCGTTCGCGACAAGCTCCCATTTCTCATCGGCCTCCCCGCCGGCCGGCGCGGGCTTGCACGTTGTCTGCCCGGTAGGCGCGGCGCGGAGCGGCTCGACCTGCTGCGGCTTCTCGAACGGAAGCCGGGCCGCCCAGTAGAGCACGAGCAATGCGTTCTCGGTCGCACGGGGGACATAGCCGCCGGCCAGCACGCGCGCGGCGGTCTCGAGCAGCCGTTCGCGCGGGCCGCGCGTGAGCATGAACGCGACGACCTCGCGCGAGAAGCGCGGCAGGTCGAGCCCGCCGACGTCGCCCGCCAGCAGCCTGCGTACGGACCAGCACGCGAGGAAGAACTCGAGGAAGCTCGTGTGCGCGAAGCGGTACATGTCCCTGTCGCGGACCACGAACGCCGCGGTCCGCACATCGATCTGGAATATTGGCGCGCGACCGGGGTCGAGCGCGCCGTACTTGTTCCGAAGGAGGTCGCGGAGCGCGTCGCTCAGCTCGGAATCGGAGATGCCTGCGGTCCGCCGGGCCGCGACCCGGTCCCAGAGGAGGCGCGCAAGCTCTTCCATGAAGAGGCGCTTCACGTCGGTCTCGAGCTGGTGTTTCTCCGCGTCGCGTTCGATCCATTCGCCGACGAACGTCTCGTAGAGGTCGGCCGGGCCGAGGCTGCGATGAGCTTCCTCCGCGGCCTTCCTCAGCCGGTCGAGTGACTGGACGATCATCCAGAGCAGCACGGGCCGCGAGGCGAGCTCGCGCAGGTTGTGCACCGCGGCGATGAGCTCCATCGCGTTGTCCACGCGCTCTTCACCGAGGTGCAGGGCGAGGAAACGTCGGATGCGCATCAGGTCGAACGGTTTCAAACGCCATATTCGGGCGGGGCCGATATCTTCACGCCGCACCAGGGTCCCCTCGCCGCGGATGGCGCGGCGCTCGTCAGCCTCGGTCGGGAAATAATGGTCACGCGCGGTGATGAGCACCTTGCCGCGGTTCTCCGCGGGCCGCCGCAGCTCGCGCAGGAGCGACCTCGCCTCGCCCGGCTGCAGATGGGTGGCGATCTCGTCGAACCCGTCGAAGATGAGCAGCCACTTCCCTTCGGCGACGAGCTCGAGCAGCGAGCGGACGTGGTTCGTCGTGAGCCCGCGCAGCTCCAGGAACCGGCCGATGATGTCCTCGAGTTTCAACTCGCGCCCGAGCGGCTTGAGGTCGCGCAGGTCCATGTACATCGGTTCGCGCGCGCCGTCCTTGACGACCTCGTGCGCGAACACGCGCGCGGTGAAGGTCTTGCCCGTGCCGTACTCGCCGAGCAGCACACCGAGCGGCACGGGGTCGCGCGCCCAGGCGAGCAGCATGTTGAGCGCATCGCCCTCGGGCCCTTCGGCGAGCCTGCGCGTGCCGCCCGATCGGGTGTCCCCCGCACCCGGCTCGCCCCGCCCGGTCCCGCCCTGGGGCGCGAGACGGCTCGCGGGCAACTCCACAAGCTCAGTGCGGATGAACTCGCGCGGCTCGTATTTCCTGTCCGCGGGGATCTCAGGGAGCCGCGACAGCATCTGTCTTCGCGTGACGAGTTCGTCCGCGAAATCGTCGAGCGTGATCAATCGCTGTTTCTGTTCCGCGCCGGCCGTAGTCCTGTCCGCAACGACACAGGGCGGCGCGTCGGGTTCGGTCCCCAAGCACGCGCTCGCTGACTCGCAGGCGAGGTATTCCCAGCCTTCTCTGAGCCGCAGGCGGTACACGATCGGGTGGCCGTCGGTCGCTTTCTCGATCCCGGCGATTGCGCAGCCGGCCTTGTGGACGAGTTCAACAACGCGGTCGACGAAGGCAAGCGCCCTGGGTCGGCCCGGCCCGGCGAGCCCGTAGCCGGTCGGGTGGCCGCACTCGTTCAATCCGACGAGCGTCCTCTGCCATTCTTCCGCGGGATGGATCGCATAGCCCTGGACGAAGAGCCGGTCGGCGCCGGAGGTGAGCGTGCGGATGAAATCGAGATCGGCGCGGGTCTCGACGCCCTCAATTATGACGGGCAGTCCCGCGAGCCCGTGCGACTTGAGGAGCCGGGCGGCGAGTTCGCAACCCTTGCGGAGCTCGTCCGCGTGCGCGAACCTGCGCCGGTCGAGTTTCACCGTCCGGACCGACCTGCGGATCGTGTCGTCGCCGAGCGCCGCAAGCCGCGTCTTCTCCGGCGTCTCCGTCCAGTCCTCGAGCGACAGGCCGAACGGGTGTTCCGCGAGCAGTTTCACCAGCGCGCGAACGCGGTCCGGCTGGAAATCGGAGGCGAGCTCGAGCACGTAGCTTCGACAGTCCACCCCGCTGAAGTGGTCGAGTACTTTTTTGATCCGCTCCGCGTCGTTCGCGTAGATGGAGTCGTGGAGGTTGAGGTGGAAGCTCAGTTCCTTCGACCGCTCCGGCAGCTCGGCCATGAGGGCGCAGGTCGTCTGGACGGAGAGGAAGAGCAGCACGGTATCGAGGTCCTCGGGGGAGATGCCAAGCCGTCGCGCTTCCTGGGTGACGCGCGGATCGTATGAATCGCCGTGCGGGCCGACGGCGAGCACTTCGAACCCGACGAGCGGGTCGCCGGCCGCGGGCGGTTTCACCTGACGGATGGCCTCGAACTTCGTGCTGAGCTGTTTGAGGAACGCGCGGGCCTCGTTCGACAGCCGCGCCCAGGTATCGGGCATGGCGACCCACGCAAAGCGTTCGACCCGGTCCGGGAACCGCGCGGTCGGCACGCTCGGCGTGACCTGGGGCCGGACGAAGAGGGTCGGCTCGTAGGCGGTGTTCGGCACGAGCCCGCGCAGCTCGTCGCGCATGCGGGCAAGCTCGCCGCGCGCCTGCGAACCGGGGTCGGTCGATTCGAACCAGACCGATTTCTCGTCGGTCGGCCGGTTATCGGTCTCGGTAGCGAGCCGGCCGGTCAGCCCGAGTTCGGCGGCCTTGCGGTTGAACCGCTCCTTGAAGAGCCGGAAGCGCGTCTGGCGGACTTCCGCGTCCGCGGCGGGCCACAGGATTTCGACGACCTTTTTGAAGCGGACGGAATCGCTCTTTGAGAAGAGCCGCTTGATCTCTTCGAGCGCCCGTTTCATCTCCTGTTTCCTTGGCCAGACCGAGATGAGCCTGTCGAGCATGGCCGCGAGCTGTTCGCGGTCCATTCGCGCGGTGTCCTGGGTGTCCATGGCGACCTCTTCAAAATCGATCCTGCCGGAAGATCCGCGTTGCTGTCATGCGACATTCTCAGTGCGATCTGCGGTCGCAAAGGCATCCCGCCTCCACTCGCCAAACAGATAAGCTACGCGTATGCTACGCGCCTCATTCCACCATCATTATATCGTGGTGGATTGAGAATGTCAAGTCAGCGCCAGGAATTGCCTGACACATGTGATCCCGCGAGCAGCGCGGCGAAGGCATGGAGAAGTGACCGCCGATAGGATGGGTCGAGCGGTGTCGCCAGGTCGCATGTTTTGG
>JAVHLO010000235.1 GCA_031082105.1 Planctomycetota bacterium | reverse complement strand
AGCCGATCGAGTTGGCGCGGAAGGTCTTCTCGGCGAAGTTCGTGAGGGATGAGCGGTTGTCCACGCCGGCGTTGGCCCAGCTTCCGCCCTTGACGACCAAGTATTCCTCGTCGCGGACGCTCGACGTCGCCGTCCACTCCCACAGGTTGCCCGCCATGTCGCAGCAGCCATAGGGGCTCTGTCCCGCCGGATACGAACCGACCGGAGTCGTGTCGGTGAGTCCGCCGTCTTCGGAGTTCAGCCGCGCCGAATCGAACCTGTCCCCCCACGGGAAGAGCCTGCCGTCCACGCCGCGCGCGGCCTTCTCCCACTCGAACTCCGTAGGCAGCCTGCAGCCGCACCAGGCGGCGAAGGCTCCCGCATCCTCCCAGCTCACCTCGCGGACGGGGTGATCTTCTTCGCCGCGCGGAAACGCGCCTTTCCGCCAGTACGGCGGGGCGCGATGGCCTGTGGCGTCAGTGAACTCCTTGTACTTTTTGTTGGTAACCTCGAAGCGGTCGACCAGGAAGCCGTCCACCTCCATTTCGCTTGTCCCGCTGATCGCATCGCCCGACACGAACCGTCCGGCGTGGACATAGACCATGTTCGCGGGGATCTGCGCTTCTTCGAGCAGTCTCACCACGATTTTGCGGTCCTCGCTCCGTCGAACGAGCAGCGGAAACTCCACACGCTGGCGACCGGGCGCCATGGCGCTGACCCGATACAGGCCGAACGGCACGTCGGTCTTCGAACATCCCGCCCCTATGCGAATTTCATCTGGCAAAAACATGTCAGCGTTGTCGCCGGTCTTGACTGAACGGCGTTCCAGCCGGGGATCGGACGGTAAACAACCCCCTGAATCCCCCTTTGCTATGGGGGACTTGCAGCCGCGGTCGGATCCGGAACCGGCGGGATCAGGCACGCCATCCGTCCACGGGACGAGCACGACCTCCGCCCCCGGCGGCTCCGAACGGATGGTCAACATAGCGACGCCGCTGATGATGCGTTCGAGCTCGGTGACCTTCTTCGACTCCTTGATGCCGAGTTCTCTCGCCACGATCAGGAGTCCTGCCGCGCGCTCGAGCTCGCCCTCCCCTGCCGAGTCCGCCGCGCGTTCGACGTAGTATTCCGATTTCAGCCGGAGCAGGTCTTCGTTTCGCGCGTCAAGCAACGCCGCGCGGTCGAGCGACTCGCCGGCCATCGTGAGGTCGCCCCGCCGGAGCGCCGACGCGGCCGAGTCGAGGCAGCGCCTGAACTCGTCGGCCTGTCTCATCCGCTGCAACAACTCCCAGAAGAGCAGTCCCGCGGCAAAGATCGCGATGAGCACGAGCGCGCGGCGCTGCCGCCTCAGGAACCGCCGCGCCTTCTTCAGCGCATCGTACGGGGGCGCCATCACGCGCGCGCCCTGCAGGAACCGTTCAAGGTCCGCAGCCATGTCGGCCATATGGCGGTACCTTGCCTTCGGATACTTCTCCATGGCCTTGATGCACACCGCTTCCAGGTCGCGATGCACAAACGGATTCGCGCGGGACGGTGCGGCCGGGTCCTCACGGAGTATCTTCTGGAACGTGTCGGGCAGATGCGCGGAATCGAACGGCGGCCGGCCCGTGATCAGTTCGTAGAGCACCGCGCCGAGCGAGTAGATGTCGGTCGCAAACGAAACTCGTTCCGGTATCCCTTCCACCTGCTCGGGCGACATGTATGCCGGCGAACCCATCACCAGCCCGGTCCGCGTGAGTCTCTTCATCTCCGAGAGGTCTTTTGCGAGTCCGAAGTCCATGAGGACCACCCGCCGATACGGCGTCACCCAATCTTGATTGCGAGCGGTCTCCGATCCTGCGGACACGTCCACATCGCTCGTGGTGACTGCGCCTCCCGTCCCGGCGCGGGCGGGTCCGGCCTTCGAAGCGAACCCTTCGAGCATGATATTGGAGGGTTTCACGTCCCTGTGAACGATCCCGTTCTCGTGCGCATGCTGCAACGCGCGCGCGACCGCCGCGATCACCCGGACGCCGTCGAGGATATCGACCTTCCGCGCGCCCAGCACGTGGTCGAACGACATCCCGTCGATGAACGGCATTGCGATGAAGGGCGTGCCCTCGTGTTCGCCGACCTCGAGGACCTCGATGATGCCGGGGTGGCTGAGCTTGCCCACGGCCGCGGCCTCGCGCAGGAAACGCTGCACCCTGTCGCGCGCGGCCCATGGACCTTCCTTGAGAAGCTTGAGCGCGACAGTGCGCGACGTGTCCGGATCGACGGCCTTGAGTACGACACCCATGCCGCCCTGCGCGACCTCGGCGATGACATGGAACCTGCCGATCCGCTCGGGCGGCTTCGCGCCCGGACCCGGCGAAGGTTCTGGTGGAGGTGTTGTAGGAAGTGATGCGCCGTCGTGTGACGCTTCGAGTGCATCCTCGGTCATGCGTCCACCCCTCTGATCTTCACGGAGCCGTCCGCTTCGTTTGGAGTGAGCCTGAGTGGGCCCTCGAGGTCGTCCGTGATGTTCGTACGACAGCTCCCGATCTGCACGCTCACGCCCGCATGCAGGCGCCGCGAGACCATGACGAGCTTCCGCACCTGCTGGTCCTCCATGCTGACGATGTTGCGTTCCTGCTCGCGCTGTTCGTTCAACAACTGCTGCTGTCGCTGGAGTTCGATCAGGAAATTGCGGACGATCTCGAGCTTCTGAACATCCAGGGACGCCAGTTGTTCCTTGTTCTGCAAAAAAGGCGCCAGCCTCTCGTTGAACTTGGCGATTGTGTTTTCGCAAGACCTGATCACCTCGCGGATCTCGCGCAGTTTTTCGCCGACGGAGTAGTTCACCCCTGCGGCTATCGCCGTCTTTACTCCCATCGGCGAGCCGATCATGGGTGCGCTCACGCTGCCCAGCGCAGTGATTTCACCGCCGATGATGCTGCCGCGCTCGACCTTGATGCTTCCGGTGCAGTTGACGATCGAATTGTGGATCTCGGTGTAGATGGTCATGTCGCCGCCGACCTCGGCGGTCACCTGGTTCAAGTACTTGGCCGTGAGCGTACCCTTGCACTTCAGTATCCCCTTGCCGCGCCCGGCCATCCCTCCGGCCAATGCAACGTCTCCGTCGGATTCGAGGGTCGCCGCGGCCACCATGCCTCCGACGTGGATGCCCTGGCTCGCCTTGATCGAAAACCCGTCCAGCACGCCGCCGTGAACGTGGACAAACCCGGTGAAGTCGATGTTGCCCACGGAGTAGTCCAGGTCTTCCATGACCTCGATTGTCGGGTCGACGCGGAGCGTGTTGCGATCATACGTGACGCGGCCGTCCGCGTCGGCGACAAACGTCACGCCATCGGCCTCGACATGCACGTTGGACCCACGCGTGATCCTGATTGGAACGCCCGACTTCGCGGGGAGTACTTTGCCGAAGACATCGCGGCCGACCAGTCCGCGCTCCGGCGGGATGATCGTCAGCATCTTCTCGCCCTTCCTGACGTTCCGGATGGTCTCCTTCTGCCGGAAATCGACGCGCGAATCTGCCTCGAGCACCTTCTTTTCAAGGTACTCGATTGCCCAGTCGATCTTGCCGTCTTCGCCCTTCAGCGGTTCGAGGCCCTGGACCACGAGTTCGCGCTCGATCGGCCTCCTCCCCTCACAGAACTCCGCCAGGATTTCCCTGAGGTGGCCGAGCTCCTCCTCGGTGAAAAGGAGACCAGTCCGCGTGACCTCGGTCACGAGCGATTCAAGGTCGAGTTGGGCAGACTGGGACACTGATCGGAGCGTGAGGTATGCGCTGAGCGCCTTCTGGTCGACGTGGACCTGCAGGACAAGGGCGTCTGTCGAGTTGTCAACGGCGATCCTGCCTCCCGGTATGACCTGCCCGGGCGTCACCATGGACCCCGGGATAGCCGGAGGAGCGTCTTCGAGGCCGTCACCGCCCCCTGCAATGCCACTTTTCGATTCGTCCTGCGAGTCCGGCATAGCAACTAGCCAGCACTATTCGCGACTCAAGGAAAAGCATCGACAGACTGTCATTCCGAACTCGGTTCGGAATCTCCTTTGCCACGTGTCCGGCCCTTCGCCGAAGGAGATGCCGAACCAAGTTCGGCATGACAGCGAATTGAATTTCCTGAATAGGTCGGGCTAGGTCTGCAGCACCCAATTGATCAGCGTACGGGTGATGACCCCCGTGGCGCCGACCGGTCCGAGCGGGTGGTCCTTGTCCGTGAACGCCGTCGCGGCGATGTCGAGGTGCGCCCACTTCGCCTTGTCGACGAACGCGGCGATGAAGAGTGCGCCCTTGATCGTCCCGGCCGCAGGGCGCATGTCCGCGTTCTTGATGTCCGCATAGTCGCTCTTGAGCAGCTCCTTGTACTCCTCGTGGAGCGGCAACTGCCAGACCTTCTCGCCCGCGGCTTCGGCGGCGGCCTTGACGGACTCGATGAGCGGCTGGTCGTTGCCCAGCAGTGCGGTGATGCCCGGCCCGAGCGCAACTGAGGCCGCGCCGGTCAACGTCGCGGTGTCGACGATCGCCTCCGCGCCGAGCTTCTCGGCGTAGGCCACAGCATCCGCAAGGACGAGCCTCCCTTCCGCATCCGTGTTCGTCACCTCGATCGTCTTCCCGGTCATGGCGTAGAGGACGTCGCCCGGCTTGGTGGCCGTCCCGCTGGGCATGTTTTCCGTGGCCGGGATGATCCCGAGGACGTGCAGGTTCGGGCGCAGCCTGCCGATTGCGCCCATTGCCGCGATGACCGCCGCGGCGCCGGCCATGTCGTTCTTCATGTGCTGCATGCCGTCGGCGGGCTTCAACGAGATTCCGCCGCTGTCGAACGTGAGCCCCTTGCCGACGAGCGCCACGCGCTTGAACGGCGCGTCCTTCTTCATGCGGACGCCGGCGCGCGGTCTGTATTCGAGTATGGAAAGCGTCGGCGGCTGCGCGCTGCCGCGCGATACGCCGAGGAGCGCGCCCATCCCGAGTCGCTCGAGCTGCGCGCGCGACATCATCCTGAACCGGAGTCCGCTCCTGCGCGCAATCACGGAGGCCGCCTGCGCGAGCCGTGTCGGGTTCATGAAGTTCGCCGGCTCGTTCGTGAGGTCGCGGGTCTGCATGACCGCTTCTGCGCAGGCCACTCCGCGGTGGATGGCGGCATTGACCCCGGCCCGGGCCGTGCGCGGCCCGAGGGCCAGCAGGCACCTCGCGATCACACCGGTCTTCTTGTCCGGCTTCTTGTGGCCGGCATACCTGTAGGCGCCCAGCGTGGCGCCTTCCACGATCGACTGCACGAGCGTGTCGATGTCTTGCCCTTTCTTGCCGGCGCCGGCGGGGACGACGAAGACGATCTCGCGGCTGCCGGTGTCACGGGCCCTCTTTGCGGCCGAACCTGCCGCGCGACGGAGAAAGTCGGCGCCGAACGACTCCAGCTTTCCGACGCCCGCGAAGATGACGCGCGTCGGTCCCTTGATCTGCGTATGGCGGACGTGGATTTCGGCTTCCTTGCCCTTGAACTGCTCGGCCTGGGCGAGATGGAGCTCTTTTGTCAGCGCCTCCATGGTAGACTGAGGCAGACCGGTCCCCAGGACTCCGCCGTCTTCCGTGACGAAGACCACCAGCGGCCTCGCTGTGCGGCCGATCTCGTCGTTGCCGACGGCGCGGAACAAAGGGGCTTGGCCGTCAATCGAAAATCCCAGTCCCTCGCGCCTTCCGCTCTTCCTGCGACTTGTTCGGGACTTCATGGGCGATGATCCTCAACTGCATCAAGAATCGAAACGGCAGAATGACGAAATCCGGCCGCGCGCGTCAGCAAGCGGCCGAACGAC
>JAVHLO010000234.1 GCA_031082105.1 Planctomycetota bacterium | reverse complement strand
CCGACGCGCTTATCCTCGCGCTCAAGGCGTGCGGCGTCGGGCCCGGCGATGAGGTCATCACCGTTTCGCACACCTTCTTCGCGACCTCCGAGGCGATCCTGCACGCCGGGGCGACGCCCGTCTACGTCGACATCCGGTCCGATTCGATGCTCATGGACACGTCGCTGCTGGAGAAGCGGATCACCCCGAAGACGAAGGCGATCATCCCGGTTCACCTGTACGGTCAGACGGTTGACATGGACGAGGTGATGGGCGTGGCGCGGAAGCGCGGGTTGAAGGTGATCGAGGACGCGGCGCAGGCGCACGGAGCCCGCTACAAGGGCAAGATGGCCGGCGCGATGGGCGATGTCGGCTGCTTCAGTTTCTATTTTTCAAAGAACCTCGGCGCGTACGGCGAGGGCGGTTTCTGCTCGACCAACGACCCCGATATCGCGGACCGGCTCGAAAAGCTGCGCAACCACGGCCATCGTTCGAAGTTCGAGCACGCCCTGGTCGGCTACAACAGCAGGCTCGACGAACTGCAGGCGGTGGTGTTGCGGTCGAAGCTGAAACGGCTCGCCCAGGGCAACGAGTCGCGAAGGAAAAACGCCGAGACGTACAACGAGCTGATCGGCGCGGCGGCGATGAAATTCCCGGGCAAGGGCGCGGACAAGAAGAGCTTCCGGCTGCCTATCGAGATCTCGGGCAACTACCACGTCTACCACTGCTTCGCCCTGCGCGTGCCGCGGAGGAATGACCTCTTCGATCTGCTGGGCAAGAAAGAGATCGGCTCGGGCATCCACTACAAGGTCCCGAACCATCTCCAGGAGGCGGTGCGCCACCTCGGCTACAAGAAGGGCGACCTGCCCGTGACGGAGCAGGCGTGCGACGATGTGATCTCACTCCCCATGTATCCCGCCCTGAAGAGAGAGCAGGTCGTCGAGGTCTGCGACGTTGTGCGTTCGCACCTCGAATCATGCGCATCCGGACGGTAGGAGCGGACGCGATGGCCGAACTCCTGGGGAAACCTACAACAAGTCGAATCTCGAAGCTCCACTAGCCCGGATCATTCGCGTGTCCAGGGTACGGTGCAACAGACTGTCATTCCCGCGAAAGCGGGAATCCAGTCGGTCGCCGACACGACCGGGATTGTCGAAATCAGGTCTTGTCCTCTTGCTGTTGCACCGCTTGCTGGATTCCCGCTTTCGCGGGAATGACATGTCCGCGTTTCTTCATGAATAGTGCGGGCTAGCGCCGCGACCACCTGCGATACACGCACCCGGCAACCAAGCCCGCGATGCCGATGATTCCCGAGATTATGCAGAACCAGTGAAGCTGGGCCAGTGTGATGACCCGATGAAGCCCGTTTCCATCGCTGAACGGCGCGAGTGGTCGGATGTCAGTGTGCATCATGCTGTCAAGTACAATATGTGAATACGCGCCCAGCGCTGCGCCAACAACAATGGGCATCGGCAGCAGCTCAGCGCCCGCGCTCTTTTGAGAATGGCCGAACGCCCTGACCAACCCGGTAAAAAGCAACACCAGGACACACACGGCAACAGCAGCCAGCGTCGCGCCGACGTAGGTATGCAAGAACCTGTGCAAGGGATACTGGCGCGTCACGAAGTAGTAGACCGCCTCAGAATCGATGAGGAGATTGACGCCGACAAATGCGGAAAGACTGAACCGCCTCGGGACGGCAGCCTTCACTGCCGCGCCTGGACCGAAATGAAATGGGGTCATCGGCATTTCCGTCTCCGGCATGCGCTGCGCTTGCACACCTCAGCCGGCACCCGGCCGGTGGCTCTTCAAGCGGCTTCGTTGGGGGGACGGCGGAACAGGTTCGCCTTGACCCAGTTCCAGTTGAGTATGACGTGGAGCGCGGCGCAGAACAAGAAGAGTGCGGCGCCGCCGCCGTGCATGATCTCAAACGTCTTGTGCGCGAGCATTTCGTGCAGCCCGCCGGTCACCGCCTGGTTCAGCAGCAGGACCGCAAGGATCAGGTTCAACACCTTCAATGCGCTGTTTCTTGTCATGCATCCCTCCTTGGAGCCCATCCTGGAAGGTCTGTAGCCGCCCCGCTTCGGCGGGGCGTAGAACGCACCCGTGAAGGGTGCGGCTACAGAAGGCTCTTATTCGTCGAAGAATCCATCGGATTTCAGAATCACCACTCCCACCGAAGGTCAAAGCTGCGGCTTTGACGCTCCAAAGCGCCGGAATCGCTTGCGCACGGGACGATTCACGCTCGTCTTCGACGCGGCCTCCGCTACTTGGCAACAACCCTCTTGTACAGCGTCACATACTTTTCCGCGCTCGATTTCCATGACCAGTCCTGCGCCATACCGGTCTTCATCAGTTGCTTCCAGACTTTCTGGTTGCCGTACGCCGCAAGCGCCGTCGTCAAGGCAGTCATCAGACCCTCGGGGCTGAGCTCCTGGAAGACGAAACCCGTCGCGGTCCTGCTCTTGAGCGCTTCCGGCCTCGCGTCCGTAACGGTGTCCGCAAGCCCGCCCGTTTCGCGGACGACCGGGATCGTGCCGTACTTCAGGCTGTAGAGCTGGTTCAGCCCGCACGGCTCGTAGCGCGACGGCATGAGGAACATGTCCGCGCCCGCCTCGATCTCGTGCGCGAGCTGGTTGTCGAAACCGATCGTCACCGAGAGCTTGCCCGCGAACTTCTCGGCCACCTCGTGCAGCAACTTGTGGTACTTCTCCTCGCCCGCGCCGAGTATCACCATCTGCACGTCCTGCGTCATCAACTCGTCGAGACAGCCCGCGACCAGGTCCATCCCCTTCTGGTCCGCGAGCCGGCCGATCATGCCCAGGACCGGGACGTCCTTCACCGGCAGTTTCGATTTCTTCTGGAGGTGCTCCTTGCATTTCGCCTTACCCGCGAGGTTCTTCGCGGAGTATTTTGCGGGGATGAGCGGATCTATCTCGGGATTCCACACGGAATAGTCGATGCCGTTTATTATCCCGAACAGCGTGTCCCTCCGTTCCGTCAGCACGCCTTCGAGTCCGCAGCCGAACTCGGCCGACTGCACCTCGGCGGCATACCGGGGGCTGACGGTGGTGACCGCATCCGCGAAGACGACGCCGCCCTTGAGGAAGTTCAGCTTGCCGTAGAACTCGAGCTGCTTCCAGTTGAAGAGCGACCAATCGAGTCCCGTCAGCTTCATGTCCCAGTGCCAGAACACGCCCTGGTAGGCCATGTTGTGGACGGTCAGAACCGACTTCGTCTGCTGGAAGAAAGGATCGACCGCGTAGAGCGTCTTGAGATACACCGGGATCATCGCGCTCTGCCAGTCGTGGCAGTGCACGATGTCCGCCTTGAGCTGCATGGCCTTCATGGCTTCGAGCACGGCCTTGGCGAAGAAGATGAACCGCTCGGAGTTGTCCTTGAAATCGCCCTGCGGCGTGCCGTAGAGCTGGTCACGGTGGTAGTATTCGTCCTTCTGTACGAAGTACGCGACCACATCGGTCTTCGGAATGACCGAGCGCCAGAGGTTGCCCGTTGCGACGGTGTTGCCGATGGGGATGGTCAGGCGCACGTCGACCTGGGCCAGGTCTCTCGTGTTCTCCTTGACCTGCTTGTACAGCGGCATGAAGACGCACGTGTCGTGCTGCAGCGTCTTGATTGCGGCGGGCAGCGCGCCGACCACGTCGGCGAGCCCGCCCGTCTTTGCGAAAGGCACGATTTCCGGCGAGACATGTACGATTCTCATTCTGGGATCTCCTGCAAAAGGCAAGCACCAAATCACAAGAACCAAGAACCAAACAAGCACCAAGTCACAAGAACCAAACAGGCACGCCCTTTGAGAATCTGCGCGCCAATCAAATCGCAGAATCCGCCGCAGAGGAGCCGCAGGAAAGTCCCAAGAATCGGCTCTTAGGATTTCGGTCATTGGAATTCATTTGGTTCTTGGCTCTTGGTTCTTTGAATTTCCGTCCCAACCCCAGTGTGCGGTTCAACCACAAAATCTCGAAACCACTTCGCAATCCGGCCTGGTTCAGGACTACAGTACGGCTAGACTTTGAACTCCCTCAGAAAGCCCGCCGCTTTCTCGGGCAGGACGGGGTTGATGTAGAATCCCGTCCCCCACTCGAAGCCGGCAACGCGCGTGATGCGCGGCATTATCTCGATATGCCAGTGGTAGTACTTCTCGACGTTGTCGACGAGCTCGAACGGGCTCGTATGGACTATGTAGTTGTATGGCGGGTTGTTCAACGCCCCCTCTATCTTGCGCAACGTGGTATGGAGCACGTAGGCCAGCTCGGGGATCTGCGCGTCGGCGATCTGCTCGTAGTGGGTCGAATGCTTCTTCGGCAGGATCCACGTTTCGAACGGGAACCTTGGCGCGAACGGCGCGAACGCCACGAAGTTCGGCTCGTTCATCACGATCCGGTCCTCGGACTCTATCTCCTGCCTCAACATGTCGCAGAATATGCAGCGGCCGCGATACTCGAAGAACTTCTTCGAGCCGTCCATCTCCTGCTGGACGAGCTTGGGTATGACCGGCGTGACGATGAGCTGCGAATGCGAGTGTTCGAGCGACGCGCCTGCGGCGTCGCCGACGTTCTTGAACACCAGCCCATACACGAACCGCATGTCCCGCTTCAGGTCGACCAGGCGCTCGCGGTAGGTCCAGAGGATATCGCGGACCTTCTCCACCGGGAAGTCCACGAGCGACAGCTTGTGGTCGGGGCTTTCGATGATGACCTCATGGGCGCCGACGCCGTTCATCAGGTCATAGATACCCTCGCCACACCTGTCCAGGTCGCCCTCGATCATGAGTGCGGGAAACTTGTTGGGTACCACGCGCACGTTCCAACCCGGCGTGTTGCGTTCGCCGCCGTTCTTGCGCAGCGCCAATATTTCCGGCGGGGTCATCGCCTCGTTTCCTTCGCAGAAAGGGCACGGGCCGCCGCGTGAGGGCGGTTTCTCGGTCTTGAAATCGACCGGCCGCCGCGACCGCTCGGATGCGATTATCACCCACCTGCCGACGATCGGATCACGTCTCAATTGAGGCATAGGGACCTCGGAAATCAGGACATCAGGAAATCAGGATATCAGGACATCAGGATATCAGGATATCAGGACATCAGGAAATCAGGGAAGAGGCGGCGAATGGCTAGGGTTTCCGAGATTTCTTGTCGCGAACGTATCTTATGAACCCGTTGATTCCGCGAATCACTTCCTCGTACGCGAGCACCCACTCATCTGCCCGTTTCAAGTTCAGGAAGCTCTTTCCGCACAACGTTCTTACGTGGTTCTGCGTTTCACCGGCCTCTTTCCTGGCAATACAGAACCCCTTGATCTTGTCGTTGTAGTAGTAGGCGCCATGTCCTTCGGCGATGTTGTCGCATACGGATGCCGAGGAGCGTTCTATCTGGTCTCGGTCCCTGCGCGTTTCTTCCCTTGTCAGACCTCTGCAAAACTGGTGAACGGCCAGCATCAGCGCGTGCGCTTTCTGCCAGACCCACAGCTTTTCGAATCCCGCGATAGGCACTCTCTGCTCTGCCGGGGTCTTGTCTGTGCCGGCATAGATATTCTTTTCTTCGGCAATCTTGAAAACGGGACCACGCGATTGCCGGCTCTTCCGATATCTACGAACTCCAGCGGGCTTCATGCCACACCCCACAACAGTCTCTCCCAGATATTCTGATCCCCTGGTCCCCTCATCCCCTGATCCCTTGATCCCCTGATCTCCTGATGTCCTGATCCCCTGATCCCCTGATCCCCTACTCTCTACGCGTGCCACTCCACCGCGTGCAGGTCCATGGTCGGGATGGCAAACGACAGCGA
>JAVHLO010000233.1 GCA_031082105.1 Planctomycetota bacterium | reverse complement strand
CCCGCGAAAGCGGGAATCCAGCAAACGGTGCAACGGCAAGAGGACAAGACTGGATTCCGACAATCCCGGTCGCGTCGGCCATCCGCTGGATTCCCGCTTTCGCGGGAATGACACGTCCACCTTTCTTCATGAAGAGGCCCGGTTACCGGCTCATCGGGCGCCGGATCGCGTCTCCCGCAGCAGCGAATTGATCTTCGCGGCGAGGGCGCCGAGGTTGAACGGCTTCTGGATGAAGGGGATACCCGGATCGAGGATGCCGTGGTGCACGATCGCGTTCTCCGTGTATCCCGACATGTAGAGGACCTTCAAGTTGGGCTGCGTCCTGCGTAGCCGCTCCACGAGCGCCACGCCGCTCATCCCGGGCATGACGACGTCCGTGATGAGCAGGTCGGGCAGGACTCCGTTCTTCTCGACCGCCGTCAAGGCTTCGCCTCCACTTGCGGCGACTGAAACGCGATAGTTCATGCTCTTCAGCATTCTCTCGAACAGGTTCTGCAGCGCGGGCTCGTCCTCCACGATGAGTATGTGTTCGCCGTGGCCCATAACCGGACTTTCTTCCACGGATCTCGCCTCCGGCTCCGGCCGCGCATCCGTACGGGGCAGGTATATCTTGAAGGTCGCGCCTTTGCCCGGCTCGCTGTAGACCCAGATGTTGCCGCCCGACTGTTTCACGATACCGTAGACCGTCGACAGGCCGAGCCCGGTGCCCTTGCCCTTCTCCTTGGTCGTGAAGAACGGCTCGAAGATCCTGCTCTTCGTCGTCTCGTCCATCCCGCACCCGGTATCCGAGACGGCAAGCAGCACGTAGCGGCCGGGTGTCGCGCCCACGTGTCCCCTCGAGTATTCGGCGTCGAGTTCGGCGTTCGCGGTCTCGATGGTGAGCTTGCCGCCGTCGGGCATGGCATCGCGGGCGTTGACCGCCAGGTTCGCGATCACCTGCTCGATCTGACCCGGGTCCGCCACAACACAGCCCAAGTCGCCGTCGAGCGTGGTTAGAAAGTCGATGTCCTCGCCGATGAGCCGCCGGAGCATGAGGTCGAGGTTGCGGACGAGCGCATTCAGGTCGAGCACCTTCGGTTGAAGGGTCTGCCTGCGGCTGAAGGCGAGGAGCTGTCGCGTGAGCGCGGCCGCGCGCTCCGCGGAGATTTCTATCTGGGCCAGGTTCTCGGCCAACGGGTCTTCAGTCCCGATGCCCTGCTTCATGAGATCGCAATGCCCCATGAGTGCCGTGAGAATATTGTTGAAATCGTGCGCCAGTCCGCCCGCGAGCTTGCCGACGGCCTCGAGCTTCTGCGACTGGCGAAACTGTTCTTCGAGATTCTTGCGCTCGGAGATGTCAACGTTCACCTCCGCCGCAAGCCACTTGCCGTTCTCGTCCTGAAACGGGATGGTCGTGACCTGGATCGGACGGTTGTCTTCGCGCGGCAATCGTTCTTCGGTAACGACGGGAGCCTTGGTCTCCAGGGCCTTGAGGACACCACAGTCGGGACAAGGGGAAGAGCGGTCCATAAAATATTCGAAGCACTTCTTCCCTGCGGTTTCGCCGTAGATCTTCCTCCACGCGGGGTCGACATACCGGATGTTCAGATCCGAGTCGATGATGTCCAGACCGGTCTTCGTGGCGCCCAGGACGAACTCGATCTGCTTCGTAAGCGACCGGATCTCTTCTTCCGCGAGCCGGCGGGCGGTTATGTCTTCAACGACGCCCTCGTAGTGCGCGATCGCCCCGGAGGGGTCCCGCACGGCGCGCGCGCTCTCGCGCACGAAGATCCGGGTACCGTCCCTCCTCTTCCACGCGGACTCAAGTCCACGCACTTCTCCGTCACGCTCGATCTGCGCTTTGAATCTGCCCCGGGGATAGTCCGGCTCATAGCCGGTTTCTTCGAGGTTGTTTTGAGCCAGCGCTTCGAAGGTATCATAGCCCAACATCCGGACGAGGGCCGGATTCGCGGCAAGAATCCGACCGGCGGGCGTGGTCTGATAAATTCCCAGCGTCGCATTCTGGAACAGGGAACGGTACTGCTCTTCACTTCTGCACAGCATCTCCCTGGCGCGGGCCTCTGCGAGGGCAATGCTGAAATAGCCGGCCAACCTTTCGAACAGAGCGATGAGCTGGATTGAGAACATTCCCTCGCGACGGTCGTTCAACTGCAGCAGTCCCGAACAGCGACTGCCGGAGCGGATGGGAATCAGCGCCACGGATTCGTATCCCTGGCCGTTGCATCGGTTGCGAGTCCGCGCCTGCCGGTCCGCCTCGGTCGTGTTCGCGAGCAGGCGGGTCGTGCAGTTCGTCCAGAAGCTGCCGCCGGGCGTGAAGAACGGCTTGGACGGATCGAACCTCCCGCAGATGATATTGCCGCACATGCACTCCAGGACGGGATTGCCCGCGCTGTCCCGCGCGACTTCCCCGGACTCGGTGCGGGCGCAGAGTGAATTCTCCAACTGGACGAATTCCTCGGGAAAGCCGTTCGCCTCGAAATAGGGATAGTCGTCGTCCGTCTGAAGGCGAATCCCCACGGCCTCGAATCCCAAATGCTCTTTGAAGAAGCGAGCCGTCTTTCCAACGAGTTCTCGCACGGGCAAGTTCCCGCCGGCCAGGCGCAGGAACTCGACCGTGATCTCGCGTTCGTGCTCGAGCCGCTTACGCTCGCCGATGTCGACGCCCATGACAGCCACATCTTTGACTGTGCCGTGTTCGTCGGAAATGGGCCGCACAATGTTCAAGATGAAATGGTCCCCGAGTCTATCCTCGAAGGAGGCCTGTTTGCCCGAGCGGACTATGGCTTCCACGCGGGGCCGGCGGTTCCGGACTACATCGGCCGGAAGAACCTCCCAGATACCGCGGCCCACAAGCTCCTCGACGCTCCTTCCAAGTCGCGCCGCAACGGTCTTGTTGGCAACGCGGACGGTGCCGTCCGGGCTCATGAGAAAGAGCGATTCAGGCGTGGCGTCCAGAAGTCCCTGCAGCGCCGCATTGGCGTGTTGCAGGCGCTGTTCCGCCTTCTTCCGCTCTCGCTCCGATCTGTCCCGCTTGAGGCGCGCATCGAGGATGGGAGCGATGGCCATGCCGAGTCGTTCCAGAAGATTGACTTCCGACTCCGTGTAGTCGGAAGGCTTGTTGGCGACCTGGAGCAGGCCGACCACTTCGCCGCGATGGATGATCGGCAGAGAGACATGACGCCTGATCGCGATATGCCCCTCGGGGACGCGCGTGGACGGTTCGTTGGTGTAATTGAGCCGTTTTTCTCTGATGGCGCGGGGCCAACTGCTGTCGCCCCACCGGGCGCGCGGAAACACGATGTCCTTGTCGGCCACCCCGCATCTGTCCCAGACATGCCGGGTCAGGGACGGGACCACAAGGTCGCCGTTCTCATCGATGTACCCGAATACGCCGTATTCGCTCCTCATCGCCTCGAGAACGACATTGAGTACCGCGTCGTACATCCCGTCGTCAGGGAGGAGCGAGAATATCTCCGCGAGACGGCTTCTTATCTCCAGGTATCTCTCGGCGGCCGTGAGCTGTGCGTTGCCGGCCGCCAACTGCCGGTTGGACGCTGCAAGTTGTCGGTTGGCGGCCTTGAGCTGCCGTTCGGTCGCCTGAGACTGTTGATTGGGGGCTTCCAGTCGGGGCGACCTTCTCTTCGCGCGGTCCGGGGTTTCCAGCCTGGCGAGACGGCGCTCGAGCCGTTGAACCTGCATCAGCAGCTCCGCCTTCGTTTGCCCCTTGATTTTTGATGGTCTTTTCATTGGACGCAGCAGAAAGACGCTGAAGTTGCGCATGTGCGCACTTTCCGCGTTCCACGTTCTCCTGTACGACAATCCGGTCTCACTGCGCGCGTCCGGACTCGGATGGAGACGGGATCGGCGAGTTCCATCTGTCGGCAGTCTGCGGCGAGCGCAGGCGAAGGAGCGCGTACGGAAGCCGATGCCATTGCCATCCGCGCCGGAGGGAAGTGCGCCGGCAAGACCCAAGATCGCGAGAAGACACTTTTCCCGAGTTCCCGGCCCCTTTGTGGTCGTCTGTCGGCCTCTGCGTCGCACGCGGAAGGACACGTGGTCCGCGGAGACTACTCCCGAGGCCGGCAAGGTTGTTTTTCAGTGCCGTCCCGCTCCGTGCCCGGATACAACTAAGCACAGCCCGTGCCACGATTGCGCAGGAGGAAGCGGATTCGGCGCGCCTATCGCCTGAGAGGGACGGGAGTTAGGAAGGGCATATTCGAACTGAGACCAGAAAGGGGCGAAGTGATCGGAAATGTGCCAGAAACTGGTGTGCAGGCGCACACTGCGGGCGGGGCAGCCTGCCCGCTTCTCAGGCCGTACGCCCCGCGGAAGCGGGACGTCACGGCCCGCCGGGGGCGGCGGCGGTACAGGGGAAGACGCGAACGGGCTGCTTGTAGACCTTCAAGCTTCAATTTGGGAGTAGAGTATCTGGCGCGCCACCCCCACTAGTGCCGCTTCAAGGTCGAATTCGGGGGTGCCTGTAGGGCGGGGGCTTGTCCCCCGCCGCTTCCGACCGCCGACGGCGGCCCACAAGGGGCCGCCCTACAACCTCCGAATTCAATGTTGAAGCGGTATTAGGCCGGTTCGGATATGCGGAGGGCGTGGATCCTGCGGTTGAGTCCGACCCGGGAGATCCGCAGAATTTCGGCGGCGCGGGTCTTGTTCCAGTTGGTGAGACAAAGAACTTTCGTGATGTAGTTTCGCTCGACCTCTTCAAGCGAGGCCAGCGGCGTGTTCGGAGACTTGGCGTCGGAGAGTTCGAGGGTCTCCACCACGTGCTCTTCCTCGATCATCTCGGAATCGACCGTGGCGACCGTTCGCCAGATGACGAATCTGAGTTGGCGCACGTTCCCGGGCC
Organism: Planctomycetota bacterium; assembly: GCA_031082105.1. Taxonomy (GTDB): domain Bacteria; phylum Planctomycetota; class MHYJ01; order JACQXL01; family JAVHLO01; genus JAVHLO01. Next base: position 928 of record JAVHLO010000233.1, on the reverse strand, counting down.
AGTCGTAGTCCACGAGCACCGACATCGCCTTTGGCGACACGCCGGAGACGTTCTTGGATTCGCGCGCGGAGAACTCCCTCAGTAGAGAGTCGACCAGGACCGGAATGTCGTCTTTTCTCTTTCTGAGGGCCGGGACTTCGATGCGGAAGCAGTTGAGCCTGTAGTAGAAGTCGTCCCTGAACTCCCCCTTGGCGCGCAGCGAATCGAGATCCCTGTTCGTGCCGGCTATCGCCCGGATATTGGTCGTGGATTCGATGTCCTGCCCGAGCTTACGGAATTTCTTGTATTCGATCACGTCGATCAGTTTCTTCTGCGTGGACGCCGGGATATCGCCCACCTCGTTCAGGAACAGCGTGCCGCCCTGGGCCAGCATGAGAAGTCCGTCTCGATCCTTGTCGGCGCCGGTGAATGCGCCCCTGGTATGGCCGAAGAGCTCGGATTCCTGGAGCATCTCGTGAAGCCCGCCGCAGTTGACCTCGCAGAAGGGCCGCTTGCTGCGGCCGCCGGCGTTGTGTATCGCCTGCGCAAGGATGTTCTTCCCCGTGCCGGTCTCTCCGACGAGGAGCACCGGGGCATCCGAGAGCGCGGCGCTCTTCGCTTGGCTGATCGTATCGAGCATCGCCTTGCTGACGCCGAGGATCATGTCGAAGCTCACGAGCCCCGAGCGGTATATCTCCGAAAAACTGAGCGGCTTCTGGTCGGGCATGGTTTTCCTCTTCATGAAGAAGCGTGAATGACAGTCTGTCGCGCCGTTCCCTGGATACGCGAATAACCAGGTTGGCGGTTCGTGACAATTCACAGTCGGCGGAACCTGTCGCCTACCGCTCCCTCACGGTCGCGGCACTGATTCCGCAATTTCAAATGTCACGAACTTTCGATAACTCGCGACAGACTGCAAGTTTGTAGTAAGCCACGCAGGCCGCAGCCG
>JAVHLO010000232.1:1511-5818 GCA_031082105.1 Planctomycetota bacterium | reverse complement strand
GGTGTATCGCCCTGATGTGGCGGCACGTTCTGTGTAGCGTTCACCGGTACGCAATATTGAATGTATAGAGAGGTCGACCTTGCATTCGGTTACTGATGTAGTCTACCTGATGACCGGGACAATATTCCTGTATTGTTTCTCGGGCATATGGGGATTTCTTTGGTTTGTCGGAGTACGTGCCCGACGCCGCCCATGGAAGGTCGAATTCCCCATGTTTCTCGCGCCTTGGGTGTTTTGGTGCGCGTTGATCCTGTTTCCTGTGCGCCACAAGGGGCTCGGAAACCTCATATCAGATCCTTTCTGCCTCGGAGCAGTTGCCTCGTTCGTGTATGTGGGACGAGCGCTACTGGTGAAGAAGCTCGGCGTGTTGAGAGCTGCTGAAGTGTGCCTTGGGGTGCTTCTAGTGGCTGCGCTTCTCATTTGGTGGTCCGTCCCGCGAAGCTCGCTGTAGGCTTCTCGCGGCCAACCCCGCTGAGGCCTGAAGTAGCAGCCCACGCCTTCGCCTTGAACCCCATGGAGATCTCGCCTATGATGACGACTCCAAACCGAATTGTTCTGTCCGTCTCCTTTCTTCTCGCGATGCTCGGCCTCGCCGCCGCCCAGCAATGGAACGCCGCGCCCGAACAGGACCAGCAGAAGAACCTCGATGCCGCCTGGGACCGCGCCACGCTGATCTACCACACCGAACTCAAAGCCGGCGAGACCGCGGTCTCGAACCTCACGGATATCCCCGCCGACGAGACGCGCAGGTCCAGGCTCTCCTTCTCCGACGTGGTCGTACGCAGCGAATACTCCCAGGACCTCAAGGTCAAGCTCGTCAAAAGCTCGACGGACGACGAAGTGAGCGAGATCGTCGAGGGCGAACAATGGACCGGCTGGGCCGAGCTGCGGCGCCTTCCCGATGATCCCGACTACCGGATCGTCGCGGATGAGGAAGGCCTTGTCTTCGTCGTCGAAGGAATGGGTGATACCCACCTCGAGGCGGTCGCCAGGGCGACCATCGAGGCCGCCGCGTGCATACGCGTCCATGTCCGCAGTGTGCTCGATAAGGAGACACACTCGAAGATCTGGAGCGACCGTGACGGCGAAGTCGTCGAAGAGGATTGGTCGGAGATTACGAGAACCGTCGGTTCCCAGACCGCCTTTCAGGCGATCAAGGGCACGCGTGTCCTGTCCATCAAACCTTATAAGAGAGAAGGGCCGCCATTCATCGCCCGCGTCGAAATCACGCCTGGCGTCGTGTTGAAACGCGACATGCGGCACAGGCTGCCATTCCTGGGCCGGCTCACGGTCTCCGCAAGCGTGCGCGGTTTCACCGAGCGGCCCTACTACGGCCACTGGGACACGATCGACGAATGGAAGACCCGCCGGCTCACGCAGGAGAAGGACGCCTACCACCCCGAAGGGTTCAAAATCCAGGACATTGACCTCGCAACGATCGGGCTCGAAATCCACGAGGCCGAAGAGATCCCGCAGAGTATCACGTTGAAACTCGGCGGCAAGGAGATCCCGCTGCGGCTCGTATGGTTCAGCCGCGAGACGCTCAACGCGGGCTACCACGGCACGCTCGACCTCGCCGAGTACAAGAAGGAGAACACGGTCGAGACGCTTCCCTTCGAGGTCAGCGCGACCATCAACGGCCGCGACCTCGATTCGAAGCCGGAGACCATCGCCTTCCGTCACGAAGAGACAACGGCGACCGACGCCTACGAGCCCGGCCCGGACAAGAACCACTCGCTCCGCATAATCTATGACGGCAAGCGCGAGCCGGCGCGCATCGAGCTCTCTCCGCAAACGGCCGCCACCTTTGCCGGCGCCGACGACCCAGTGGAGTTCACCGTCCGCGTGCAGGACGACGCCGGGCGGCCGCTCGAGAAGATCGAGCTGGCAGTACGCATCGACAGGTCCGAGGCTGACTACATGGAACCGGACCGGTTCGCAGAGCACTGCGGCCTTGTCGAACCGAAACAGCTCGTCACCGATCCGGAGGGCCGCGCGCGGTTCACATACCTGCCCGGGAAACGAGGGCAGAAGAAGATATCCATCACCCTTGACCACGCCGCCTTCAGAGGAAGGAAGCGGCCGTTCGCGCACGTGACCGTGGAACCGCCGCAGTATTCCTTCGTGGACGGGCCGATCAAGGCCAGGACCGGCGACGAGATCAAGCTGCGCGGCCGTGTGCTCGCCGCGAAGACGGGCAAACCCCTCGCCGGGACCGTTGTGATCTTCACCCTCGGCCCGGCGCGGCCGCGGCTGTTCGAATTCGGAACCGAAGGCTGGACCGCCACCCGCACGGACGAGACCGGCACCGCCGAGATGGCCGTCACCCTCGGCGACAGGACCGGCATACAGGACGTCGGGTTCGGTACGTTCACCGACTACCGCGACAGCGAGGCAAAGACGGAAGTCACGATCGCCGAATCCGAACACAAGACCGCGCCGGAGGACGAACCGCCGATCGACGAGCCCCTCGACGAAGAGGACGTCGCGCCGCTTCTCCCGCTCCCCTTGGACGGCCGCCTGAGCGAGGACATCGAACCGGCGTCCCATGCGGACGAAATCGACCCGCGCCTGCTCGCGCTCGATCGCGGGAAAAGGAAGAAGCTCCTCGAAGAGATAGACGAGGAGGCGCGGTTCGTGTCGAACGAGGCGCGCAGGCTCGCCCGGCGCTGGAATTCCTTCCCATGCCGGCAGACCATGCTTGCCGTCAACTGGCTTGTGTCGAAGAACCCGAAGGCGGAGAACTACCGGGTCTGTCTGATCCACGTGAAGGAAGTACACGAATGGGTCCGCAAGTTCTTCCTCGCCCCGTCCGAAGATGCCGCTCGTGAAGTCGTGGTGTTTATCGATCAGTTGCAGTCCAGCGGCGGTTACGTCACGCGGGACTACCGGCGGATCATCCCGGGCATCATGGACGAGGAGATCCGCTCCTGGGACGATGCGGACAAGCTCTGGGCGATCAGCCGGCTGCGCCGCGAGCTGCGCGAATTCCGCACGCGCGAACAGGCCGTGTGGCGGCTCGCGCACGAACACCTTCGCGTCCTCGCGGAGTACGCCTCACTTCTCGACGCGCCGGGCGCCGCGGCGGGCGACGCCATGGACGCCGAATTGAAGGCGAAATTCGACGACCTGGAGCGGCAGGAGAAGGAGATCTTCGAAGGAATCTCCGCACGGCTCACCCCGGTGTTCAAGGGTTTTCCCCGTGCGCTCTGCGACCGGCTCACGATCCTGGAAGAGTCGAAGGATGCCTACCTGCCCGCGCGCAAGGTCGAGCAGTGTCTTCCCATCTCCGATCGCAACAAGGCCGTGCGGGTCGAACGCAGATGGGGGATCGTCGATAACTCTTCCCGGATCATCGTGGAACCCCGGTATGACGTGGTCGAGAAATTCATCGACGGAGTCGCGCAGTTCCGGCTCGGCCGGAAGTGGGGGTTCATGAACGAGCATGGTCGCGTGGTCGAGCCGAAATTCGACGAGCACCTTTTATTTTCGCAGGGCCGCGCGCTCATCCGGAGCGGGGACAAGTTCGGGTACCTCGATCTTGACGGGAACATGGCGATCCCCGCGCAGTTCGACAGCGCCGGGCGGTTTTCAAACGGCCTGGCCAAGATAGGGATGTTCAAAAAAGACTCGTTCGACTGGCTCTTCGGATTCATTGACCGGCGCGGCAGGGTGGTGATCGCGCCCCAGTTCCGGAGGGTGGAGGATTTCTCCGGCGGACTGGCCTGGGCGGAGCTGGAAGAGGCGGAGGACAAGGTGTGGACCGGGTTCATAAACAGGTCGGGCGCGAAGGCGCTCAACATCACGAAGTCTGAGGATGACATCGAGTTCGACGCCTTCAGCGACGGAATGGTTGCGGTGCGGGTGCGGGTCACGACCGCCGGCCCGCCCGAGGAGTGGGAATGGAGCAGCACGACCTCAAGGGATGGCAAGACCACGCGGATCGGCGGGAAGATGAAATGGGGATACATGGACACCTCCGGCAACATCCTCAGCCCGCAGTACGACGAGGCGGACAAGTTCGCGGACGGCGTGGCGCGCGTGAAGATCGGGGAGAAATACGGGCTCATCAACAAGAACGGAGACTACGTCATAGGACCGATGGAGCTTATCGGTGAGTTCTCCGAAGGGCTTGTCCCGGTCATGTCAGGCGAGCTGTGGGGCTACGCTGATCGGACCGGAGCGATGGTCATCGCGCCGCAGTTCAGTTTTGCCCGGCCGTTCGAAGACGAACTGGCAGAGGTCACGGTGGGGAACAACCGTTTCTACATCGAGAAGACAGGGAAGCTCTGGCTGCCACAGTTCGA
>JAVHLO010000232.1:0-1501 GCA_031082105.1 Planctomycetota bacterium | reverse complement strand
GAGTCGGCCGTTCACTTCTCGGACGGTGTCGCGGTCGTGTGGCTCGACTCGCCCGATTCGTGGGGCGTGATCGACATGGAGAAGACGCTGGTCGCCAGATTCGGTGGAGACCGGCTCATCGACTGGGTCGGCGATTTTGCCGATGGCCTTGCCCCTGCGAGTGACCTTACCTTGTCGGGCTACATCGGTAGGGACGGGAAGTTCGCGACACAGCCGCAGTTTCTGTCTTGCGGCCCGTTCAGCGAGGGCCTGGCCGTGGTCCAGGTGAGGGGGCGTTCCGGGTTCGACCCATCAGGCGGATCGAAGACTGTCGCGGTGGTCGACGGCTTCGGCTATGCCGACAAGGCGGGGAAGGTCGTCATCGAACCGAAGTTCGATCTCGCGTGCGAGTTCAAGAACGGCGTAGCCATAGCGGGCGCGCCTGGCAAGTTCGAAAGGCCGGGCGCCCTGGGCACGTTCGAAGGCCGACCGGTCCTCTCCGAGGTGGGATATCGGATCGGGTTCATCGACAAGACCGGCCAGTGGCTCGACAAGCCGCCCGCCTCGGACGCGGACATGAAGATTGCGTTCTTCCGCGTGGGCGCGGACGGACGGCTCGAACCGGCCGACGAGGCGGACCTGACGGAGCGGGTCGTGGTCGAGGTGACCTGCGCGACGCCGCGGAAGGTTACGTCCATATCGGTCGAGCTCGGGCTTGGCGATGCCGCCGTCACTGTGGACGCAAAGGCGATGGACGACACCGGCACGCGGTTCCGGACGGAGCCGGTGGACCTCGCCGCGGTCCTCGCCGGCTCTGAAGACTAGTCGCAGCGGGTGTAACCACCGAAGGCGCTGAAGGCGCCGAGGACAAGCGCGCTATCTTGCTGAACGCGCGTAAAGGGTATGAGTCGGAGGATTTGTAGGTCTTGGAAGACCAATTGGCTCAGGCAGTTCCATGTGGAACTCACAGGTGAGCGCTTTTCACCGTAGGACCGAAGGGCTGAAAGGTGAACCCTATGTAGGGCCGACATGCACAGTACTTGTTAGGCAGAAAAAGACATGGCTAACCGTTCAAACAAGAGACTCATCCAGGAGTTTAGGTCCGAATTGTACAAGCTGTTCGAGCCGTGGAGAGAACAAGTCAACGAAATGGTACGAAACGCTGTTGAGTGGCACCTGATCAATAATAAACTCGTCGACATTCGGAATAAATGCTGTGATTTTCTAGATGTGTGTCTATTCGAATTAGCCTCGCGTCTCAAGCACGAAAAAACCATCAAGGGAAAGCTGAGGTCAACTACCCCCATACTGCAACGATCATATGGCAAACCGTGTCAAATCTGTGGAGAGCGCAGAGTCTATAACATATGCCACGTGATTCCGCTTGAGGAAGGCGGCCCGAGAGGGACCGGCAATGTCGTTTTTCTCTGCCCTACCCACCACTTCTTGTTTGATCACGCACGACTTTCAAAACAGGAATTTGACAAGATTGACAAGTCTGGCTTGCATGTGGAAGCCGTAC
>JAVHLO010000231.1:5013-5819 GCA_031082105.1 Planctomycetota bacterium | reverse complement strand
CAGATTGGCAAGACTTATGTTGACAAGATATTGAAAATCGCGCGGCCCAGCGCCTGCATAGCCGCCAAGTATGGGAACAAGATGCGCCCAGATACGCGCCTCCTCCCTATCCCGTTCTTCCTCCGGAAGCTCCCTGGAAACCATGGTGAGGCGCACATTCTGGAAGACGAGCCGAATCTGATCATCCATCTCGCCTATCGCCGCCGTCTCTTCCGGCCACCCGCGGCCTCCTCCTAACCCTGCCGACTGCCTCCTGCGCTCTTCGGGACTCAACTCGAACTCGGCGCGAAGCGTGTCGAGCGCCGACTTGAAGCAAGCGCCGTCGCCGGTCTCATTAACCAAAAGGTTCCGAACTGCACACGCTCGGGTCTCCGCCTGCGGATGACTCAGGAGGCGTTCCAAGGTCGCCAAATACCTCGCTTCATTACAGCTTGACGGGGAGCAGTACCACAGGAATGCCATTGCAGAATGAATCACCTGGATCTCGGTTTCGTCCGCGTCCGGATCCGGTCTTCTCCTCGATTCCTTCTCGAGATAGTCCAGCACCATGTCGGAAAGTCTTGTGAGCTCGTCCCCCTCCAGTTGGGAAAGCTGTCCCAGATTGGATTCCAGCATGGCGCGCATAACACTGCGCAGGATGACTTGCCTAACTTCGGGGTATGGCGAATCCCAGTTGTTAAGAAAGAAGTCCTTGACCAATGCGATATTCTTCTGGTCGCCGACTTTCTCTCTCCATTCGTTGGCAACCCTGCCCGCCTCACGGCTTCCTTCATCCATCTTCCAGATTTCTTCATGCTCCTTCCTTG
>JAVHLO010000231.1:0-5003 GCA_031082105.1 Planctomycetota bacterium | reverse complement strand
CTCATTCTTTCCAGTCTGGCACTCTCTTCCCTCCGTCTACTCTGGAGTTCCTGCCACTCCTTCTCGCTCAAAAGGGAGCCTTCGTGCATAATGTAGATTTCTTTGTTCTTGTTCCCTGAATTCCCGAGGATTTCTTCCGTCCCGACGATCCTGCTAACATCCTCGCGCGGGCGCGATGAATCCTGGAGTGATTTCATGACAGAGACCGTGTCTTTCAGGTTGTTGCCGAGCTTTCTGTGCAGGCTCTCGATCAAGGGCAGCGCGCCATGATAGGTCCTGTACGCGGCGACGATGGCGTTGTTCAGCTCGACGGGCGGCGCGTCGCCGTCAGGATCGCCTTCGTCCTCCGCGCCCATCCGCCGGAACCGTTCACCCGCGCGGCGCAGGATGACCGCCTTCTCAGCCAGCTTCCGGCTGCGGGGAAGAACGCCTTCGTAAAGCGCCTCGAGCTCCTTCGCAAGTTCCTCGATCTCGCGGCTGAGCCTCGCCGAATCCCTCGCTCGCGCGTCGAGTTCATCGAGCTCGGCACACGAGGGACCATGCCGCCGCGCCAGAAAGAGGCGCGTCCCTTCGCGCGCGCAGAACACGGCGACGTTCTCGCTCAACTCAACGTCGTTCTCGAAGAATATCGTGGCATGTGTCAGCTCGTGAATGACCAGGTCCGTCACCTCGATCTCGTCCTGGCACAGGAACCAGGAGAGGATGGGGTCCCTCATCCAGCCGAGCGTGCTGTACGCGGCGATCGGGGCGAGGAAGGTGTCGAACCCCTGCGTTTTGAGCTCGCCTTCCTCTTCGCGCGCATCGGAGATGTCGAAAAAACCGAGGTATGGGACCGCTCCGAGACCAAAGAAAGTCCACGTCTTTGGCGAGAGCGAGTCTTCCGGACATGCGACAAGCGCATACGCGACAGGTCGCCCGCCCGTATTGTAGTAGCAGGTGTAGCTATCCGTCCGCGTGTACCCGAGTTCTTCCTCGGCGAACCGCTTGACCTCCAGGACGAGACGGATACGCTCTTTGCGCGCATCGGCGACGCACGGGTCGGCGAGTACGTCCTCGACCTCGCGCTGGAAGCAGACCATCTCCAACTGCCCCATCCCCTGGCGGAGCAGATAGCCGGAGCATCCGGCGCTCAGCGCGACGAGCAGGAGGCCGAGCGCGGCCGGGAGCAGTCGAATCGTTCTGTGGCACATAGTATCGAGAAGCGGGGCTGCTTGAGTTTCCCGAAGGGGAACGACTTGGCCCGGACATCTATTGACGTTTGTGTTGCCAAAGAGATTCTCGTTTCCGAGGGACCTTGCGCAGTTGCGCTTCCCGCAGGTTTCTACCCCGCCCGTGGCGGGGGTTCTGCTGCCCGCGGCAGCCGTGGTGTCAGAACCGCTGCCATGGGCAGCGTCGAAAACATCAGGACCGCTGCCACGGGCAGGGGCGAAGAATGACCGCGCCCAAATCCGCAATCCAAAATCCAAAATCCGCTAGTAGTCCTGCCACGCCTTCACCTCGAGATCCGCGGCGCTCTTCTTGGCGATGGCGTTCACGAACATCTTCACCATGTGCGGATTGTTCAAGAGCGGCACGGCGTAGTCGACGGCCATCCGCCTGACCTCGTACGTGTCACCGTAGTCGGAGCCGTAGACGCCCGGCATGCTGATGACGAGATCGATCTTCCCCTCCGCGAGGTAGGCTCCGACGTTGGGCTCGGTCTTCTCCCTCAGCTTGTAGAGCAGCCGCGTCTCGATTCCGCGTTGCTTGTAGAAATCCCGCGTGTGCTCGGTCGCAAAGAGCTCGTACCCGAGCTTCTTGAGCAACTGCACCGACTCCATGATTTCGAAGCGGTGCTCATCGCCGCTGACGGAGACGAGTATATTTTTTTTCGGCAGGTTGAACCCGGTCGACAGGAGCGCCTTGAGGAAGGCGTCGTGCAGGTCGGCCCCGAGGCAGCCGACCTCGCCGGTCGAGGACATCTCGACGCCGGTGGTCGGGTCGGCGCCCTTCAGGCGCGAGAAGGAAAACTGCGACGCCTTGACGCCGACGTAGTCGAGCTCGAGGCTGGACCGCTGCGAGACCGTGAGCGGCGCGTCCATTATTGCGCGCGTCGCGACGTCGATGAAGTTCGTCTTGAACACCTTCGTCACGAACGGCAGGCTTCGCGAGGCGCGGAGGTTGCACTCGATGACCTTGACCTCGTTTTCTTTCGCCAGGAACTGGATGTTGAACGGCCCCGTGATCCTGAGCGCCTCCGCGATCCGCGCCGTGACGAGCCTCACCCTGCGCACGGTTTCGAGATAGGTCTTCTGCGGGGGAAGCACGAGGGTCGCATCGCCGGAATGGACGCCGGCGTCCTCGACGTGTTCGAGGATCGCCCAGACAAGCAGCTTGCCGTCCTTCGCGACCGCGTCGATCTCGATCTCCTTCGCGTGCGTGAGGAATTTTGTCACGACAACCGGATGCTCGGGCGAGACGTCCGCCGCCGCGGTCAGGTATTTTTCGAGCGATGTCTCTTCGAAGACGACGTTCATCGCCGCGCCGCTGAGGACGTAGGAAGGCCGCACGAGGACCGGGTAGCCGGCCTTCCTGGCGAAGCACTTCACCTCCTCGATTTTCGTCAGCTCCTTCCATTCCGGCTGATCGACGCCGAGCCTGTCGAGGAGCATCGAGAACTTGTGCCTGTTCTCCGCGGTATCGATGCTCTCAGGGCTGGTGCCGAGGACGGTCATCCCGGCCTCGTGGCACCTGATCGCGAGGTCGTTCGGGATCTGGCCGCCGACGCTCACGATCATTCCTGCCGGTTGCTCGATATCGTAGATGTCCTGGACCCGCTCGAAGCTCAATTCCTCGAAGTAGAGCTTGTCGCAGATGTCGTAGTCAGTGGAGACGGTCTCCGGGTTGTAGTTGATGACGATCGGTTTGTAGCCGAGCTGGCCGAGGGTGAGGACGGTGTTGACGGAGCACCAGTCGAACTCGACGGACGACCCGATCCGGTACGCGCCGGACCCGAGGACGATGACGGACTGCGGATTTTGGATTGACGATGGCGAATTTTGGATGTCGCTTCGCCCTTCATCCGTGGTTTTTTGCTCCTTGCTCTTTGCTCTTTGCTCTCTGCTCTCTGCTCCCGACTCTTCTGCCCGGTCGCTCTCCTGCCCGCTGTATGTCAAATACATGTAGTTCGTCTTCGCGGGGAATTCCCCCGCGAGCGTGTCGATCTGCTTGGCGACGGGCGTGATTCCCATTGCCTTCCGGCGCTCACGGATCTCCCTCTCCGACTTGCCGACGAGGAGTCCGATCTGGTAGTCCGAGAACCCCAGTCTCTTCGCCGCACGCATGGTTTCGTGCGGGAGTTCCTGTCCCCGTGGGATCCCGGCTGCGAAGTCCATGATGCCCTTGATCTTGGAAAGGAACCACGGATCGATGCCGGATATTTTGCCGAGCTGGCGGAGATCATCGCCTCGCCCGAGCGCCTCCGCGAGCGCGAAGATACGCATGTCGGTCGGGTTCGCGATGACCTCGTTCAGGTCGACGAAGCTCAGCTTGTTGCCGGTGAGCCCTTTCATTCCGACCTGGAGCATCCGGATCGATTTCTGGAGCGCCTCCTCGAACGTGCGCCCTATCGCCATTACCTCGCCGACTGACTTCATCTCACTGCCGATGCGGCGTGAGACGACCTTGAACTTGTTGAGGTCCCAGCGCGGGAACTTGACGACGACGTAGTCGAGCGCCGGCTCGAAGCAGGCCGAGGTGACTTTCGTGATGGGGTTGCGGAGGTTCGGCAGGGAGTAGCCGAGCGCGAGCTTGGCGGCCATGTAGGCGAGCGGGTAGCCGGTCGCCTTCGAGGCGAGCGCGGAGCTGCGGGAGAGGCGCGCGTTCACCTCGATTATCCGGTAGTCCTCGGAGTGCGGATCCAGGCCGAACTGCACGTTGCATTCTCCGATGATGCCGAGCCGGCGTATCAGCCTGATGGAAATTTCGCGTAGCTTGTGGTACTCGCTGTTCGTGAGGGTTTGCGACGGCGCGATGACGATGGACTCGCCCGTATGGATTCCCATCGGGTCGAGGTTTTCCATGTTGCAGACGGTGATGCAGTTGTCGAACCTGTCGCGGACGACTTCGTACTCGACCTCTTTCCAGCCTTCGAGATACTCCTCCACCAGAATCTGCTGTGTGCGGCGCAACGCCGCAGTTGCGATCGCGTTGAGGTCCTTCTCGGCGCGCGCGATGCCCGATCCTTCGCCGCCAAGCGCGTAGGCGCTGCGCACCATGATGGGGTAGCCCAGGTCTTTCGCCGCAGCAAGGGCCGAGGGCACGTCCGTGACGGCCACGCTCCGGGGAGTTTTAAGATCGATCTCGTGCAGGACTTTCGCGAAGAGGTCGCGGTCCTCGGTCTTCTTGATCGCCTCCACCGGCGTGCCGAGCACGTTGACATTCCATTTCTCCAGCACGCCACTGTCGTGCAGCGCGACGCCGAGGTTCAAGGCCGTCTGGCCGCCGAACGAGAGCATGAGCCCATCGGGGCGTTCTTTTTCAATGACCTTCTCGACAAAATCCGCGGTGAGCGGGAGGAGGTACAGCTTGTCGGCCATGTAGTCGGAGGTCTGGATGGTGGCGATATTTGGATTGATCAGGATGGTCCTGATCTTGTCCTCTTTCAACGCCTTGATGGCCTGGCTGCCGGAGTAGTCGAACTCGCCGGCCTGGCCGATCTTCAAGGCGCCGCTGCCGAGGATGAGGACAGTTCTTTGTTTCGATTTGTGCATCTGCGAAAGTGCCTCAAGCCTGAAACCTGGCCCGCCCTATTCATGAAATTCGATTCGCTGTCATGCCCCCGACCTTAGTCGGAGGCATCTCCTTCGGCGAAGGGCCGGACACGTTGCAAAGGAGAGTTCGGAATGACAGTCTGTCGATGTTGTTCCTTGATTCGTGAAGAATGCGGGGCAGCGAGATAAACCTCTAACCCCGAGAGCCCAATGAACCGCCATGACGCCAGGAGCGCCAAGGACGCCAAGAAT
>JAVHLO010000230.1 GCA_031082105.1 Planctomycetota bacterium | reverse complement strand
GGGCGGGGATTGTACTGGGGAATAACAGAAAGAACTGGTTTCGCTCTTGATTCCGATTCCGCTGAAAACTCCCCCTGGTGTCATGCCGAACTCGTTTCGGCATCTCCTCTACCCTTGGACAGGGAGATTCTGAACCGACCCATGAAACAAGTTCAGGGCAAGGTTCAGAATGACAAAACGGGGGTCTTTCAGCAGAATCCTGGTGTTGTCACAATCGGGCGGTGCCTGACGGACCGGAACGTGAATGGAGAGAGGATGTGCTTGTCACTGTTTTGATCAAGGTCAAGGACAAGAGCATCGCAGAGCACCGCGGTCATCACCGGATTGGCGCCGCGGTTGCGTGCGCCAAAGGTAGCTCTGACGATCGACTCATCCCCAAGGCTTCCCAAGCAGTGACCTTCCTCCTGGTTGCCATCATCAGCGGCGTCGTTTGGTTCGCCGGGAGCGGCTGCGCGACAGTGTACCGGGCTGAGCCCGTCGAGCCGGGGACTTTCGCCGTGCCCGGCGATCAGGCATGGATTTCCACGGGCATCACCCTCGATCCCAAGCAGAAGCTGCTCATCGAGGAGGTCGAAGCCCCGCGGCAGATTCTCGTCAAGGGCGACCGGTGGCAGACGGTCAGCGCGCGCGGGACGTACTTTTTCGACGTCGAGACCGGCCCCTACCCGCTGGAACCCGACCGCCTCCACGATGACCGGCGCTATCCCGGCTACTGCCTCATCGGCCGGATCGGCGAGGACGGCGCCCCCTTCTTTGTGGGATCGCGTTTTCAGGGTGTGGCGCCGCAGGCCGGCATGCTTTGGCTGGGCATTAACGATCCGACGCCGCAGCGAAACCTCGGCGATTTCCGTTGTCGGATATCCCTGGACTATCCCGAGCCGCCGCTGCCCAAGCCGGCCTTCACAGAGGCGGAAACGCGCACCGAGGCGCTGGACAATCCCGATGCGCCCAAGCCCATGCCGGCGTCGACCAAGCCATTGGCGCAGCCGCAACCCGTTCCTGATGCCAACGTGGTCATCATCTTCGTGGATGGCCTGCGCCCGGACGTCGCGGTGGAGATGGCGGAGTGGGGGCATATGCCGAACTTCCGCGAACTCTTCCTGGACAACGGCGCATGGGTGCGCAATTCCTTCACCGTGCAGCCCTCGCTCACGCTGACCAGCTTCTCATCAATGATCACCGGCGTCTACGCCAATCGCCACGGGGTCAAGATGCAGGCCTACTACGACCGTGAGGCCGACACATACGTCAACGGACTCAGTGTCCGCTACTTCACGCGCTTTGCCAACGAGGTGAAAGCGCGCGGAGTGAAGGCGATCTACGACTATTTCCCGGACCGTTTCGGCAGCGGGGCGATGCCCTACGAACCGCTCCAGGCAGACGTGCTTCAGATGAATCTGGCTGAGTGGTTCCACCGCGCCATAAACACGGCCGGCTACAGCACCGACATCAGGGACAAGATGGACGAGGCGCAGACGCGCTTTGCGCTGGACCTGGCTTCAGCGCCGCAAGTCAAGGTGATGCTGGTATGGTTGCCGAGCAACGACGTCGTCAGCGAGCAGACCCCGCACGGTCAGTTTGGCGGCGCGCGCCCGACCATCGCCCGCATGGATCAAGACCTCGGCCGGATCGTGGAGCGGCTCAAGATCCGGCGCCGGCTCGAGAAGACTTACTTCATCCTGGTCTCCGACCACGGCCACGCGGGCGGCCACGACGTCGTCAACCAGCGCTTTGACGTGAAGCGCGAGGTCTTCCACTCTTACTTGCAGATGAACGTTGTGGGCATGTGGCACCGGTTCGACTACCCCGGCGCGCCGGCGCGCCGTCTGGGCGCCGTGTCCGACTCCGACGGCGCGGTGGGCATCTTCCTGCCGTTGGGGAGTGTGGACTCGGGCGACCTTTCAATCCCCAACACCCTCGAACAACTGACCCATTACGGCCTGGCGGACGGAAGCCAGGTGAACGCCGTGGAGCTCTTTGCCGAGTACAGCGCAACGGGACGCTGGCCGCTGAAGGACACCACAAAGCGGCCCGTGGATTTCGCCGTGGCGAAGGTGGACGCGGATACCGTCCTGATCCACAAGACCACGGACCGCCAGGCGCTGATCCACGCGCGCCTCAACGCCGACGGCATTTTTGAGTTCAAATATGAACCGGTGCGCCACTACGATCTCGGCCGGCCGCTGGAGCCTATCGCCAGCGGCGACCCGCTGGGCTACCAGGACAGCGAGGCCTTCCACAAACAAGTCAAGAATGTGCCGCGCTGGATCGAGAACTATCACACCGGCACGGAGTGGCTGCAGGCCACCTACAGAACGGAATATCCCGGATGCGTGGACACCTTGAACCTCTACTTTCGCTGGGACGGCCCGGTGACCGAGGACTCGCCCGCGCCATCTCAGCCGGGTATCCTGCTGTTTGCGAGCAAGGGCTGGGTATTCGAGCCGAAGATCAACCTGGCCAACCAGCATGAGGCCACCCTCGGCAGCCGGCACGGCATGGCCTTCCGCGAGTCAACCAACCACTGCCTCTTTGTTTCCGGTCCGGGAATCCGGAAAGGCGTGATCATTGAAACGCCGCACCGGATACTGGACATCATGCCGACAGTCTTTCAGATGATGGGCAAAGATCCCGCCGATGCGGGAATGGACGGCCGGCCCATCCGGGAAATCTGGGAGGGCCTCCAATGAACCACAGGAACCTCGCAGCCTGGTCTTGGATCGTGATCGCGGCACTGCTCCTGCTGGGCGGCGCGGGCTGCGCCTTCAAGGTGGTGCGTCCGCCGCCGCTCGTCGTCGGCTCGGCGGAAACCGGCGAAATACGAGTGGTTAGGTATCCTGCTTACGTCCTGGTCCACGATTCCGAGTCCCTCTGGGACGCGCACCAGATCAAGGACAACCTCATAGGCCTCACAGAAGGGGAAATCGTGTGCTGGGTTGACATGGCGGCTGACGGCATAGCGCCTGGTCCCCCAAGTCGCCCCGTGGAGAACAGTATCGAGTGGATCAAGAACAGCTATGCGCAACTGCCGGACTGCGCGCCGGTGCGCATTGTGGGCGGCTTCTTCTCCGCGCTGGGGATCGAGAAGACCACCTTGCTGCTCGGCGCTACCCGGACCGCGTACGCCCCAACCGATCCCATGTCGTATTTCTTGTTCACGCGAGTGGTCTACCTGACCGATTGGGCACAGGAAACCCTGGGCGAGGTGAACACCGCTGTCGGCTATCTTGTACCCTGGCCGGGTCCGTTCATCCCCGGGGTCGTGACGGCGCCGGTGAACAGCGCCGTGGACTGGGCGCAGAACGGCGCGATCATGCTCTATGTCAATGTCTTTCACAAGGTAAGCGTTGGCTTGGATTCCGCTATTGACGGCTTTGAGGCGGCGTGGGGAGGCGTGGTGGAGGTGTGGCTCTTCTTGTGGGGCGATGGCAGCGCTGATTGCGACGAAGAACGCGAAAGGCCTCCAGAGCCGTAACGGGGAAGCAAGGTGTTGTCTCAATCGGGCATTGGGCCGGGACAGGATGGGCTCTTAGCCGGGGTTATTCGCGAACCTCCGAGAAGTCGCGACGGACTGCCAGGTTCGTAGTGGCGACTTCAGTCGCTCGATTGGCCAACGACTGAAGTCGTTACTACGAACCCGCGCGGCGAGCCGCCGTGTTCATGAATAGTCCGGATTAGCGCGCTTTTTCAAGGAAGGAGGCGTCCTATCTAGATGAAGAACACGGCAAAACTTTCGAAGTTTTGCTGAACCGAAGAAATGCGAGCAAGAGGGACGAATCTCTGCAAGCCGGCGCTCCTCTCGTGGAGGGGATATTGCCCGGCATTTGTTGTATCGCGGATGGCCGCGATTTCTGAACAAGCTCTGCCTTTACGAAAGGGAAAAGAAATGAAGACTGTAGTTGCGATTGTGATGACACTGGTTTTGGCGTCCCTCATAGGCTGCACGACAAGCGACCGAGGCGGGAGCAGGGTCGAGGACCAGGGGTTCAAGATCTCCGTCCCGATGTTCGACACAAGCGTCAAACAGGGCGAACTCGAAACCATTACCGTCACAGTGGAAAGGGACCCGCAGTTCAAGCAGGACGTCAGGCTTCAATTCGACGTGACCCAGGGTATCAGCCTCGAGCCGAGCAGCTATACGATCAGAGCCAGCGACAAACCGGATCTGCAAGTCCGGATCAGGGCGCCCAAGGATGCGGCCCTCGGCGAGTATCCCATCAAAGTGAGGGGAACGCCGGAAACCGGCGACTCGACCTCCGTGGGATTCACGGTGAAGGTGGTCGCTCCGTAGATTCCGAGCAGTGTGTTCGAAGCAGCGCCGCTCGCGCAGGCGGGCGGCGCTGCACTCCGATAGGACGATCCAGGGCGCACTACACATCAACCCCTGCACAGAAGAGGCAGGATTGGAGAGAAAAAGTTTGACAAAGAGAAAAGAAGTTGCTATAGGCGAAAGCATTGGCGCAAACGATTCGGCGCCGGCGCCCGGCGCCGCATGCGCTGAGAACCGTGCTGGCGGCGGGAGCTCCGTTGCCCTTCACCTACTACCGGCAGCCCCAGGCCCGTCGCCTCGCTGTCGAGTTGCAGCTTGTTTGAAGTGTGGATTTGTCCATTTTATGCTGAACCAGCGAACTGGGAGGTAGTCAACAGAACCATGCTCATCCGAATTACCCTTGCAGTCTACGATTCTGTGTTGCGCCAACGACTCGTGAGGCATCTGGCGCGCCCGGACGTCCTTGTCGAGATACCGCGGGTGCGCAAGGACCTCTGGGAACGGATCGTTCGGGAGCCCGCCGATGTGGTGATCATCAGCCAGGAACTTCTGCCAAATCCGCTGAAAGACAAGCTGGGGCAGTTGCTGAACCATCCCGATTCGCCCGCAACGGTTGTGCTGTCGGACAGTGACGATCCCAAGGAGCAAGCGCGGCTCAAGAAACATGCGCAGCTTATAGCCGCGGGTTGTGACGCGGTCCTGTACGCGGGCCTGACTGCGGAGCAGGTGCGAGACGTCATCGAGACGCTGCTGGAGAAGCGCCAGCGGCTGACGCCGAAACGCTTCTTCGCCCCTCAGCCGCTGGCGGAGCCGCGATTGGCGGACTTCGTTTCCAATAGTTCCGGCATGGCAGTCTTCATGAACGTGGTGCCGCGCGTGGTGCGGAGTGACACCGCCTTGCTCATCGAGGGGGAAACCGGCGTAGGCAAAGAACGTCTGGCGTGCGCCATCCACGCGGAGGGTCCGCGATTTGCAGGACGCTTCGTCGCGCTGAACTGCGGCGCACTGCCGGAACACCTGCTGGAAAGCGAACTCTTCGGCCACGTGCGGGGGGCATTCACCGGGGCCACGGCGGCGCGCCGTGGTTGGTTTGAGATCGCCCATGGCGGCACGCTGTTTCTCGATGAAGTCGGGGAGATCCCCGTCCATCTCCAGGTGAAACTGCTGCGCGTCCTCCAAGAGCAAGAGATACAGCCCGTCGGCAGCGAGAAAACCTTCGGCGTGGACGTTCGCGTCATTGCGGCCAGCAACCGTCCCCTGAAAACCGAGGTCGAAGCCGGACGTTTCCGAAGAGACCTGTATCATCGGCTCAGCGTCGTGACGGTCACCGTCCCGCCTTTGCGCGAGCGCGCGGAGGACATTCCCGCTCTGGTCGAAAGACATGTCCACTACATCGCCCAACAAATGGGCCGGCACGTGACAGGGATCAACGCGCAAGCCATGCAGGCCCTGCGCCAGTATTCGTGGCCCGGCAATGTGCGGGAACTGAACAATGTGATCGAACGCGCCATCCTGCTGTGCGATAATACGGAGCTCACCCTGGATAACCTGCC
>JAVHLO010000022.1:12263-18160 GCA_031082105.1 Planctomycetota bacterium | reverse complement strand
ACTTCGCCTCGACGAGCGGGTCGGAAGGGACCGGGAACGGGAGCTTTGTTATTATGACGTTCTCGAGCGCTTCGCCGGGGACGTCCACCCCTTGCCAGAAGCTGTCGGCGCCGAAGATGACGGACCCGATCTTCTCCTTGAAGCTGGCGAGCATCAGGTGGCGCGGCAGGCCGTCGCCCTGCCGGAGCACGTTGATGCCCAGGCCTTCGAGCTCCGGCGCCAGGCGCTTGAACAGCCGATCCATGAGATCGTAGCTTGTGAAAAGGATAAAGGCCCGGCCGCGCGACCCCTTTATGTGCCTGAGCATCCGCGCCGCGGCCTCGAGCTCGAAGCCGTCCTTGTCGTTCGGGTCCGGCATTGACCGCGAAAGGAAGAGGGTGGCCTGCCGCCGAAAATCGAACGGCGAACCGAGCCTCAGCTCCATCGGCGATTCGAGCCCGACCTGGCTCTTGATGTACTCGAAGGACGGCTCTTTTCCGAGCGAGAGCGTGGCGCTGGTGAGGATGGCCGTCGGGATCTTCGTGAATATCTTCTCGGCAAGCTCCTTTGCCACCACGACCGGCGCAGATCTGCACGCGATATCCGCGCCCCTGTAGCCCGCGGACTCGAGCCAGTACGCATGGTCCGGGTCAGATTGGGCGAGGAAGAACCGGATCCCGTCCGCGATCTCAAGGCACTTGGCGCTGTAGGCGGCCAGTTCCTGGCGCTCATCGGTGAATCGTTCGCCCTCGACCGCAAGGTCGCGGCGCAGCTTGTCGAGCGCCGATCGGAGATCCTGCAGGTGCGGCGATACCGTGTCCGGCATAAGCTCAGGCTGGCGCACGCGCAACTGCGCGCCCTGCGCCGACGCGAGCTTCTCGCGCAGCCCCGCAAAGAACTCGCTTGAGATTTCGAGCGTCTTCTCGACCAGGTCCACGATGGTGAACGCCTCGAAGCGGGCGAGGAACCCCGTGTGCCGCCTCGGGTTGTAGAGTTGGTAGAGCAAGAACCGCGCCTTTGCGCTCGAGACCGAATAACCCAGGTGATCCCGCGCGGCGGTCTCGAGCGTGTGGGCCTCGTCGAGAACCACGACGTCATAGGGCGGGAGGATGAAGCCGCCCTTGTCGCGCAGGGCGAGGTCCGCGAAAAAGAGGGCGTGATTGACGACGACGATGTCGGCCGTACGCAGGGCGGCCCGCATCCGCTGGTAGTGGCACGCGGCGCGGAACCTGCATTTCCAGCCGAGACAGTTTCCCTGTTCGCTGCACACCTGTTCCCATGCCTCGTGCGACGGTGTCCAGTCCATGTCCGAGCGCGAGCCGTCCTTCGTCTGCCCGGCCCACTCGACTATTCGGCCGAGGTCGTCCAGCGCCGTGTCCGAACTGAACAGGTCAGACTGGTTGACCCGCGCGTTCGCGAGCCGCCGCATACATACGAAGTTCGAACGCCCCTTGGCGAGGACCGCGTTAAACCTGTCGGGGAGCGCCGATTTGAGGAAGGGAATATCCTTGGCGATCAACTGCTCCTGGAGGTTGATGGTGTGCGTCGAAACGATCGCGCAGGGCAGCGGGCCGGCGGCGTCGGGCTCCGGCTCTTCAATCAATTCGTCGTCGAGCTCATGTGCCGCGGCGCCAGGGCCGGATTTCCCTTGCACGGGGTCGCGCTTCGGCTCAACGCCGGCCGGTACGCGTTCGCGGAAGATCAACGGCACGAGGTACGCGAAGGTCTTGCCGACCCCCGTGCCCGCCTCGACGACAAGGTGTTTGCGTCTCGAGATGGCCTTCTCCGCCGCGACGGCCATGTCGATCTGCTCGCTGCGCGCCTCGTAGTTGGGGAGCAGCCGCGCTATCGGCCCCTTCGGGCCGAGGAATTCCGCAGCAGTCTCGCCGGTCGGTCGCGTCATGCTTCCAGCCTAGCACGGATGGGGTCGCCTGTCAAGGAGTTCGCTTTTTCTTGACAACTCAGGTGTTGTATGCTAGAGAAGGCGATAGGCGGGCGGTGCGGTTCAGCACATGAAGGGGATTCTACCGTCGCAGAAGCGACCGTGAGCCCGACAAGAACCGGACATTGGGAGACTTTGGAGGTATTCCTGTGTACAGAACATGCCTGGTGCCTGCAGCGCTGCTGTTGGCATTCTGTTTCGCGGGCTGTCAGACGATCAAGGACTTTCCTGACAAGGTCAAAGCGACCGTGTACCCCGACGTGACGGAACCGGACGAATCGAAGATCGTGAGGATCGCCAATTTCGACGACCTGCCCGTTCCGCCGAACTTCACGGTGGTACCTGACCAGTCGTTCGTGTTTGAGCACGGTGCTTTCCGCAATGCGCGTCAGGTCTACATGGGTGCCGTGCACCTCGATATCATCACCAAGTTCTTCGAGGCGCACCTGCCCGCGAACGGCTGGAAACTCGTGTCGTCCTACGGTTCATCGCGGCAGATGACCTGGAGGTTCGACAAGGAGACCGATGCTTGCACGATTGTTGCGAAGTACGTCAAAGACTACACCGTGCTGACGGTCTGCGTGACGTACAAGTAGTCCGATTTCTTGGAGCGAGCGTAGGCATGCCGAAGAAAGAGGCGCCCAGAAAGAGCTGGCAGGACGAACCCGTGCAGGCCACGGCCTACACCAGGTTCGTGCAGTTTCTGAACAAGTACCAGAACGTGATATTCGGGGTCGTGACCGTATTCCTGCTCTGCGTGGTCGCGATCATCCTGTGGCGCCGGCACTCGCTTCAGAAAGAGCTCGACGCCTGTATGGCGGTCGACCGCGCCGACAAGTCCGAGGACCTGCTGATCCTGCTGGGAGAGAACCTCAGCACGCCCGTCGAGCCGATGGTTCGCTACAAGCTGGCCGCGGCCTACGGCAGAGAGGGCAAGAACAAGGAGGCCCTCGCACAATACAATATCCTGCGAGACAAGTGGACCGGCAAATCCGTGTACGCCTTGTTCGCGGCGGACGCGCCGGTGTGGATCTCGCAGAATGCTGCGTTCGTCGATGAAGTGCTGCCCGCCAAGCTGAAAGAGCTCGACACCCACTACTCCGAGTCCTTCGGCCCGCCCGCTCCGGAGCCTGAGAAGCCTGTCGGGCCCGAAGAGCCGGCGGACGAACCCACCGGTCAAGCCACTCCCGAGCCGCTGGAATAGTCGCGCAGCGCAGCCGTTTCTTGCAGGGCGACAACCTCCGCTGTATGTTTCCATCGCAATTGCAGAGAGTCGAGAAATGAAGATCGGCGACAAGGAACTGACTTTCGACAAGGAAGGTTTCCTGCAGGAGCCGTTGCTCTGGGACCAGGAAGTTGCCCGGGCGGTTGCCAGTGAGGAGGGCATCACAGAGATGTCCGACAACCACTGGGCGATAGTGAACTTCATCAGAAAGCACTGGGAGGCGAACGGTGCGGCTCCGCCGATTCGCCAGCTCTGCCAGGAGACGAAGGTAAGCATCCGGGAAGTGTACAAGCTCTTCAAATCCGGCCCGGCCCGCGGCGCGTGCCGGGTGGCCGGTCTCCCCAAGCCGGACGGATGTGTCTAGAATACTGAGTAGGGCAAAACTCCAAACTGAAGTTGGGATTTTGCAGCCGCGAATTTGGGCGCGCTTCCTCGAGAATCCCAACAACCAAATCCTAGACACGCTCCAATGACCGAAGCTCCAAAAGTCGATTGTGCGACTTTCTTGCGGCTACCCCGGGGGCGGCTATGCCGGGTCGGAGGCTCTGCGAGACGCCTGGAGCGCAGATTCCCAGAGGGCACACCTGTCTGAACTACCGAATCCGTTGCTCATCTGGAATCTGCTCTTGAGATTCGGGACTCTGACGAACTCGGGGGTGTCCGCCCCGACCGGATCCGCTGAGGTGGCGAGCCTTATTTCGGCGCTGCGAACTTCAAACGAGGGCGCACTACGTGGAAGAATCTGCGGGCTACGCTTTCATTGTCGGCTTCGCGTGGGCGGCGATTGCGCTGCTCGTCCAACTGCTGAGGGCCCGCGGCACGCGCGTGGAACTCGGCGAAAGGGCGGGCAGCCCGCTGGCAGGCATCGCCTACAATTTCACCGGGGCGATGCTGCCTTCACACAAGGAATCCGCCACACTGCATCTCTCCAAGTTCTTCGTCGGCGTCACGATGCACATCGGCGCCTTCACGGCCTTTGCGTGTCTCCTGCTTTCCCGTTTCGGCGTGAACCTGACCGGCCGTGCCCGGTACCCGCTGGTCGTCATCGTGGGGCTCGGACTGGCGGCGGGGATATTTCTTTGTTTTCGACGCGTCTTCTCGATCACGCTGCGCCGCATAAGCTCGCCGGACGACTTCGTGGCGATCCTGGCCACCTGCGGGTTGATGGCGACGACCGCGGTTTTTCTGCTCTATCCGCCGGCGCTGACGGCGGCGTATATCTATGCGGCAGTGCTTCTCGTGTACCTGCCGTTCGGCAAGCTGAGGCATGTGGTCTTCTTTTTTGCCGCGCGGGCGGAGTTCGGCGCGCGGCTGGGCGCGCGTGGTGTCTATCCGCCACCGAAATAGCCACAGAGACACAGAGAGCGCATCGGGAACAGCGTCAACATCCTGGAGATTTCTCCGTGTCTCCGTGCCTCTCTGGCAAGATACTCCGCCGGAAAACCGCGATTTGCGGGACGTACAGACTACGCAGACTGAGTGAGTACGGCTGTCGGGAACCGTGGGATGCAGGAATCAACCGAAAAGACACAGAACAGTGACACGGGCGTCCGCGAGGCGGTCAAGGCGCTTCGGGAGGCCGTTCAGGCCCTCGGCGCGTACCACCTCAATGCCTGCGTGAGATGCGGCCTGTGTGGCGAGACCTGCCACGTATACCTGGCGGAACCGGAACCTGAGAACCTGCCGGGGGCAAAGGCCGCAAAGGTGGCCGCACACTACCGCCGCTACCACACTTTCCTGGGCCGGCTCATTCCCGCCCTCGTCGGCGCGCGGGAGGTGACTGCTGAATCGCTCGACGAGCTCGTCGAGTCGGTCTTTGGTCGCTGCACCGGCTGCGGTCGGTGCGGTTTCCATTGCACGATCGGGTTGGATGTGGCCGGCGTGATCAGGATCGGCCGCAGGATGCTCGCGGTCTCCGGCAGGACGCCCGAATCGTTGCTGCGCGTGGTAAGGAGCCAGATCGAGACCGGGAACCAGATGGCTATTCCGCGGGAAGAGTTGATCGCGACCGCCGAATGGCTTTCGCAGGACCTGCAAACCGAGACCGGCGACCCGCAGGCGAAGCTGCATCTGGACGAAAAGGGCAAGCGGATCATGTACCTGGTAAACCCGCGCGAGGTGAAGTTCTTTCCGCTCTCCCTGATGGCGGCGGCGGGCGTCTTTCATGCCGCCCGTGAAAGCTGGACGATCTCGAGCAAGGTCTACGACGTGACGAACTACGGCTTCTTCGCCGCCGACAATTCCGCCGCGGCGGAGCTCACGCGGCGAGTCATGGACGAGGCGCGGCAGCTTGGCGTCCAGGAAGTTGTCGTATCCGAGTGCGGCCATGGGTTCAGGTCGTTCCGCTGGGAAGGCCCGAACTGGACGAAGGCGAAATACGAGGTGCGCGTGCGCAGCGTGCTGGAGCTTCTTGACGACTACATCGGGACCGGCCGCATCAAAGTCGATCCGGGGAAGAACACCGAGAAGGTGACCTTGCACGACCCGTGCAACCTCGTGCGGTGGGGCGGGATAGTCGCCCCGCAGCGCCGCGTCCTCGGAAGGGTCGTGAAGGATTTCGTTGAGATGACCCCGAACCGGCTCAACAACTACTGCTGCGGCGGGGGCGGCGGCATGCTTGCCATGGCGGAATACAGCGACCGGAGAGTCGCTTCAGGAAAGGCAAAGGCCGAACAGATACGCAAGACGGGCGCGAAGATAGTCGCCTGCCCGTGTCACAACTGCGCCGACCAGCTCACGGAACTCTCGAAG
>JAVHLO010000022.1:0-12253 GCA_031082105.1 Planctomycetota bacterium | reverse complement strand
AAGACCGTGACGGAACTGGTCTACGACGCGCTCGCTAGGAACACCGATCCGCCGCGACTTCCCTGACGGCCTTGAGCGCGGTGTCAATGTGCTCCTTCGTGTTGAACGGACCGACCGAGAATCTCACCGAACCGCGCGCGCCGGTCCCGATGTGCTCGTGGATCAAAGGCGCGCAGTGCAGACCCGTGCGCGTTATCACGCCGTACTCGACGTCGAGTATCATCCCCACATCCGCCGGGTCGTAGTTGTCGATGGTGATCGAGAGCGTCCCGACCCGGTTGGCCAGGCTCTTTGTCCCCCAGAATCTGACGCCTTTGATTTCTTCCAGCCCCTCCTGCAGCATCGCGAGAAGTTCCATCTCGTGCCTGTAGATGTTGTCCATACCTTTCTGCGCGATCCAATCGATCCCCGCGGAGAGTCCGCAGATGCCAGCGAGGTTCAGCGTGCCCGCCTCGAGCCGGTACGGGAACTCCTCGAGGTGATAGGGCTGTGCGCTTCGTACGCCTGTCCCGCCGTAGATCGTCCCCGCGATCTCAGCATCGTCCGCCACGCAGATCCCGCCGGTGCCTGTGGGTCCGAACAGGCCCTTGTGTCCGGTGAACGAGACGAAGCTGATGTTGCACTCCGCCATGTCGATCGGCAGGACGCCGGCGGTCTGGGCGGCGTCCACTGCGAACTGGACTCCGCTCTCCTTGCAGATCTTTCCGATCGCCTTGAGGTCCTGCACCGTCCCGATGACGTTCGAGGCATGGTTCACTATGACCAGCCGCGTGTTCTTCTTGATGGCCTTGCGGATGTCTTCCGGATTGACGTAGCCTTCCGGATCCGGCTTGACATACGTGGTCTCCGCGCCTTCTCTCGATTTGTGGTTCGCGGGCCGGATGACGGAATCATGCTCGAGCATCGTCGTGACGATGTGGTCTCCGCGGTCGATCGTGCCGTTGACGATGAGGTTCAAGCTCATCGTGGCGTTGAGCGTGAAGACTGTGCGGTTGGGGTCCTTGGCCTTGCCCGAATCGATGAGGCTCTTGTTGAAGAGGTGCGCGATCTTCTTGCGCGTGCCCTGGATCATCTCCTCCGCCTTCAACGCGAGGTCGCACCCGCTGCGGCCCGGGTTGACCCCGCAGGTGCTGTAGAAGTTACGGATCGTGTCGTGGACGATGTCCGGCTTGGGGAACGTCGTCGCTGCGTTGTCCAGGTAGGTGATACGCTCCATCATTAGCCTCCAGCGTCAATCTCGGGAACATCTTCAGGGGAGAACATCACATCGGGGCCGCGGATCAGTGGCGCACCGCTTCGGAAATCGCCTTGAGCCGGCGGAGCAGGCCGGCAATCTGACCGATGTGTAGACTGTTGGGCCCGTCGCAGAGGGCCTTGTCGGGATTGTCATGAACTTCGACGAAGATACCGTCGCAGCCGGCCGCCACGGCGGCGCGCGCAAGGACGGGTATCATCTCACGCTGACCGCCCGATGCCGAACCCAGCCCGCCCGGCAGTTGGACGCTGTGCGTCGCGTCGAACACGACAGGGTAGCCGGACTGCTGCATGACGGGGATCGCGCGCATGTCCGAAACGAGGTTGTTGTAACCGAACGACACGCCGCGCTCCGTCAGTATGATCTCCCGCGCGCCGGCCTTCTCAGCCTTGGCGACGATGTGTTTCATGTCCCAGGGGGCGATGAACTGGCCCTTCTTGATGTTGATCGGCTTGCCCGTCGAGGCCGCCGCGGTCAGGAGATCGGTCTGGCGGCAAAGGAACGCCGGTATCTGGATCACGTCCAGCACTTCCGCCGCGCGCGCGACCTCGGACCGGCAGTGGACATCGGAGAGCACCGGCACGCGGTACCGCTCTTTCACGGCCGAGAGCACGTCAAGCCCCTCGTCAAGGCCCGGGCCCCGGTAGGAATCGGCCGACAAGCGGTTGGCCTTGTCGTAGGAGGCCTTGAAGACGAACGGAATCCGGAGCCGCTTCGTGATCGCTGTGAGCGCGCCGGCCAGCCGCAAGGTGTGGGCCCTGTCCTCGATCACGCAGGGGCCGGCAATCAGGAACAGCGGACCGCCCCGGCGCAATGAAAGCCTGCCGACGCGAACCAGTCCTTTACTCCGCAACGACACCGAAGGACCTCCTGCAAGAGGGCGTATGTGCGTACGTGCGTGCAAGCGTACGTGCGTTCATGCGTACGCACTCACGCTTCTACACGTTGGTCAGCAAGTGGCCGAGCTTCTCGCGTTTCGTGCGCAGGTAGTTGATGTTGTCGCTGGACACCCCGACCTCGATCGGGACGCGTTCGACGATCTCGAGGCCGTATCCTTTCAGCGCAACGAGCTTCTTGGGATTATTCGTCAGGAGCCGTATTTTGCTGATCCCGAGATCGACCAGTATCTGCGCGCCGATCCCGTAGTCGCGCAGATCCGCGCTGAACCCGAGGTGCTTGTTCGCTTCGACGGTGTCGGCGCCGTGGTCCTGGAGTTCGTAGGCCTTGATCTTGTTGACAAGCCCTATGCCGCGTCCTTCCTGGCGCATGTAGAGGAGCACGCCGCGTCCCTCCTTTGCGATCATCCTGAGCGCCTCGTCAAGCTGCGCGCCGCAATCGCAACGCAGCGAGCCGAAGACGTCGCCCGTGAGACACTCGGAATGCACGCGCACGAGCACGGGCCCGGAAGCGGATGGCGTGGGCAGCGGCGCTTTCTGCGGGCATGGCGTTTTTGAAGGAGCCCCGCCCTCGACTGCGCCCGGTCCATCGCCCATCCTGGATGACGGAATGGACGTGCAAAGATGATCCGCGGTGTCGCAGGCCTGCCCGATCCGGCCGATGTCGCCGGCGCACAACGCGATGTGCAGGTAATCGTCGACAAGCGATCGGTAGACGTGAAGGGCGAACTTCCCGGAATCGGTCGGCAGCTCCGTCGACACGATCCGTTCGATGAGCCGTTCGGTGCGGCGGCGATATTCGATGATATCGGCGATGCTGCACATGATCAGTCCGTGTTTTCGCGCAAACTCCTCGAGTTGCGGCACACGGGCCATGCTGCCGTCGTCGTTCATTATTTCGCAAATGACTCCCGCGTGCTTGAGCCCGGCAAGCCGCGCGAGGTCTACTGCCCCTTCCGTCTGGCCGCTTCGAAAGAGAACACCGCCGTGCTTGGCCCGAAGCGGGAAGACGTGGCCTGGGCGGACGAAGTCGCGCGGCCTCGCATCGGGGCGCACCGCGTCTAGGATGGTCTTCGCCCGATCGTGGGCGGAAATGCCCGTGGAAATCCCGTGCGCGGCGTCGATCGAGACGGTGAACGCCGTCCCGAACTTCGAGGTGTTGTCCTCAACCATCGGCGGGAGATCGAGCGTGTCGGCGAGTTCGCTCGAAAGCGCGAGACAGATCAGTCCGCGGCCGTGCTTGGTCATGAAGTTGACCGCCTCGGGCGTCGCCTTCTCCGCAGCCATCGTCAGGTCGCCCTCGTTCTCGCGGTTCTCGTCGTCGACGAGAATCACCATTCGTCCCGCCTTGAACGCATCGAGCACTTCGGGGATGGCGGTGAACGACATGGAAGCCTCCTCTTTCGGTCAGCATGAAACCCGTCCGGCGTCCGTGCCGGCCCGGCCTGTTTCGTGTTTCGTGAATGGGCAGTATCTCATTTTCGTTGGCCGAAGTCAAGTGTAGGAGCGACACGGCGCGTGTGCGGCACGCCGCATTTTCCTTTACACGTACGGTGCATGGAGCTACAATCCGGCCATGAAAGACGGGAATCTCCGCGACGAGCTCGTGAAAGTCAGCAGGCTCGCACAGGAGCGCGGGTTGATAGTCGCCACGGACGGGAACGCAAGCGCGTTGACCGATCGGGGCACCGTGCTCATCACGCCGTCAGGCATCCGAAAGGATATCCTGCGTCCGGCCCAGGTGGTCGAGATGGACCTTTCGGGCAGGCTGGTGGCGGGCAGACTTCGTCCGTCCAGCGAGTTCCGGCTTCATCTTGCCGCGTACCGGGCCCGGCCCGATGTGAGGAGCGTCATCCATCTTCACCCGTGCATATCGGTCGCGCTTGCGATTGCGGGTGTGCGCGTGCGAACGGATATGGTGCCGCGGGAGACGCTGTGCGGGCTGGCGAAGGTGCCGGTCGTGAGATTCGCGCCGCCGGGTTCGGTGGCGCTGGCCACGGCTGCGGCGCGCGCCCTGCGGAGCTCCGTGGGTGCGCTGTTGGACCGGCATGGCTCCGTAACGGTCGGCCTGAACCCGGTCGAGGCATACAACCGCGCCGAGAAGATCGAACAGCTTGCCGCGCTCACGCTCCTCACTCTCGTTACGTCGAACGTCGGGCCGGGACGGCGGAGATAGGAGGCGGAGAGTCCGCGCAATCCGTCGAAACAGGGGTTCCCTTGTCGACCACAAACAACGTTGATATTTCACGCGGCGATCCGGGCCGAACCCATCGGCCAGGCACGGCGCTCGCCGTGGCGTTGATCGCGCTGGCGGCCGTCGTGGCCTTCTATCCCGCCTTCTCGAGCTCTTTCGTCTGCGACGACCTTCTGATAGTCGTGCACAATCCGCGCACGAAGAGCCTCGACCTCTGGACGATTCTCACTACCTCGTACTGGGGCGACCAGGATCGCCGGGTATCGCTGTATCGCCCTCTGACGATTCTAAGCCTTGCGTTCGATCGCGCGCTTGCGGGCGCGGTGACCGGCGCGGGCCTCAATCCCGCGATGTACCATGCGACGAATCTCGCGGCGCATTTGCTCTGCTGTCTCGCGGTCTACGTGCTGATGCGCCGTCATTTTGGCGGCGCGCACACGGCCCTGTTTGCGGGGCTTCTATTCGCCGTACATCCTGTTCACTCCGACGTCGTCTACGGCATCGTCAACCGGTCAGACTCGTTCGCCACGCTGTTTGTGGTCATCGGGATCATCCTGTATCTTGACTGGCGCAAAGGGTCCGGTATGGGGCCGTTGAACTGGCGGCTTGTCGGCGCGAACGTCTGCTACTTGTTTGCGCTCGGCTTCAAGGAGATGGCCGTGACGCTGCCGCTGCTTCTGCTGCTTGCAGACCTCGTGATGTTCGAATCCGGGGCAAGGGCCGGTCGGTTGAGCGCGTTGTTCAGACGGTATTGTGGCTTTGCCATTGTGCTGGCCGCGCATGTCGTGCTGAGGGCGGTTTGTGTCGGCCGGCTCGGGAGCGGCCTGCAGACATTCGCCGGTGTACCCGCACAGACACGCATGCTGACGATGTATGTGGTGGTTGCCGACTACCTGCGCGCGCTCTTCTTTCCGTTCCACATGAGCGCGGACTACCCGTACAACCAGTGGCCCGCGACGTTTCATACCGACCTCTACGACGCCCGGGTTGTGGCGGCGCTCTTCGTGATCGGCGCGGCGATGCTCGTGGGTCTTGCGCTGGCCGTGCGGCGTCAGAGGGCGGAGCTTTTCTGGTTCATCTTCTTCTGGGCTGCGCTGCTGCCCGTGCTGAACATCGTGCCGATCAGCGTGGTGAAGGGCGAGCGTATGCTGTACCTTCCATCGATCGGCGCGTGCGCCCTTGCCGGCGCGGCGGTGTATGGGCTTTGGCGGCGCTCGCGTGTGGTTGCGGGTGTGGGATTGCTGGTCGTGATCGCCTCGTTCGCCGTCCTTTGCCGCATGCAGGGCCAGCCGTACCGGTCCCAATCGAGTTTTGCCAACTACCTCTGTCGGGTCCAGCCGCGGTTCCCGTTCGCATACTACCTGCGCGCAAGGAACTTCGGTGATGCGGGCAGGATCGACGCGGAGATAGCGGACTACGGACTTGCCCTCGCGCTGATGCCCGACTACAAGAATGCGCTGCACAGCAGGGCGCTCGCGCGGTGCAAGCGGAGCGACTTTGCGGGCGCGGAACAGGATTTCAGAGCGCTCATCGAGCTGCCGCCGGTCAACCCGCGCGTCCACGGAAATCTCGGTTGGCTGCTCATGACACAGGGCAGGTTCAGCGAGGCCATCGTCGAGTACAACGCCGCGTTGGCCCTGGTCGATGCGAAACTCGAGATGGATCCAGGACGGACGACCGGATCCGGAGCCGGATCGAACCGGGCCGTGTCTCGTCCAGACATGTTGCGTCAAGCCCTGTTGGATTATGAGAACGACGACAGCGAGAGCAATCCGATCCGGGTCTGGGAATATGCGGAGATACTTGCGAATCGAGGCAGGGCCTACATCGGCGCGCGGGATCACGCGACGGCGAGGGGCGACATCATCATGTCGCTCCAGATCGCGCAGCACGACATCGGGACGGAGCCGGGCCGTGAGAGGTTCACCGCGACGCTCTCGCTCGTCGCGGAGTGCAATCTCGCGTTGCGGTTGCATTCGGAGGCGGCGCTGGACCTCAAGCGGCTTGCGGAGCTCGTTCCGGAACGAAGGGCCGCGCTGCTGCTGAAAGAGCTCGAATGCTGGCTTGCGTGCGGCGAACTCGAGAACGCGCGAGAGGCCGCGTCACGCCTCGAACAGGCGGGGGGAACGGTGCCGGACAGGCTGAAAGTGAAACTGGAGAAACGGTGAGGCGATTTTGGATTTTGGATTGCGGATTTACCCTGACCTCACTTGCCTGACCGGCTTCGTCGCAACACGCGGCACAAAGCCCGCGTTCGTAGTGGCGACTTCAGTCGCCGGTCAGGCGAACGACTGAAGTCGTTACTACGAACGGTCGGGGCGCGTGAGAGGTTCACGAACGGCCTGGGCCGGACTCTTCCTCGCCGAACACCTCTGCGGAGAAGCAGTAGATCTCGGTAGCCGGGTCTTTCCAGGCGTCGGGCGACATGCCTGCCTTTAGGCAGGTGTGCTGCAGGAACTCCTCGCGCGTCCAACCGTATTCCGTTGCGACCTGGGGCAGCAGCAACCCGGACCTGAAACTCCGGACCATCATCAGCCCATGCTTGCCGACGACGATCTCTTCGGGCGAAGAGACCTTCTTCATCGGGGTCATCACCGAGATTTCGATGTGCAGTTGCGCGACCTCGTCCTTCGTCACCGGGTGGAACCTCGGGTCCTGCGTGGCGGCGGCGGTCGCCATGTCACGGACGGTCGACCACAATGGCCCGGTGGCGTCGACATGACCTATGCAGCCGCGCAGCTGGCCGCGCTTGTTGAGCGTAACAAAGGCGGCGCCGTTTGCGGTGAGCGCGGGCGACGTGACATCGAAGGCCGGCCTCTTGCGCGATTGGACGATTGAAGCGATCGTCTCGCGAGCTATCTGGAGGAGAGTCTTCTTGTCGGATGGAGAGAGCATGCGGATTTCCATGAAGACGCGTGAACATGTCATTCCCGCGGAAGCGGGAATCCAGCAAACGACGCAACAGTAAAAGGACAAGACCGGATTCCGACAGTCTCGGTTACGTCAGCGATCCACTGGATTCCCGCTTCCGCGGGAATGACAGGCTGTCGATGTTCTTCCCTGATTCGCGGACAACGCGGGGCAGAGACGGGCGGACTTCGGCTATGACTTCCTGGGTATCTTGGGCAGCAGCCACGAAAGGAACGCGTCCTCGCTTCGGGACTGGATCATGATCTTCCCGGGTCCCGTCAATTCGCACACCAGCCCTTCACCGCTGAAAAGCGTGGACTTCAGCCCGCCGGCCGTGCGCACGGCGTATTTCACGCCTTCGTCGAAAGCGACCATGTGGCCCGTGTCGACGATGTACTTCTGGCCCTGGCCGAGCGTGATCTCGTGGATCGCCCCGTAGGAGGACATGAACACTGTCCCGGTCCCGCCGGCCTTCAGGAGGAAGAGTCCTTCGCGCGAGAAGAACGTCTTGGCCCCGCCCCACGCGGTATCGAGCGTGACAGCCGGCGAGCACGCCAGGAAGGCGCCCGACTGGATGAAGATTGGCTGACCCTTGAGCTCCCTTGTGGAGATGTCGCCCGGCAGGTCCGGCGCGAGCATGATCTCGCCTGGCCCGCGTTCCGCCTTGAACGTGTTCTGGAAGAAGCTCTCGCCGCCGAGCACGGCGCGCTTCAGCGAGCTGAAGATGCCGCCCTGGGCCTTCGTCTCCAGCGTGATCGTCTCGGACATGCTCACCATCGCGCCGCTCTCGGCGATGATGGACTCGCCCTGGTTGAGCTTTATCACGGCCAGCGAATAGGACGGACGGTAGACTATTTCGTGTTGCATCCGGGACCTCCTTGTTGGTGAGAGGTTTTCCGACTTCCGAATCCCAAGTCCCAAGCCGAAAGTGAGCCCCTTCTACTTCCTGTGAGACATCCGCGCAGCCGGACTCCAGTTTCTTTGCGCGGAGCTTCGCTTCGCGCCGCCCCCGAAGGTCAAAGCTGCGGCTTTGACGGTCCAAAGGAACGACCTCGTCAGCTTGTTTGGCAGGCAATGTTCTTCCGGCGTCGGAATCTCCGTTGGAGGTTGGGATTTGTGATTCTGTTGGGATTTGACAGTTGGTCGTTGGGATTTCCAAATACGCACCGCCGCTGCGGGAGCAGACGGCGGGGCGAAAGGCGCGTGCAGTGATTCGTGAGCGTGTCTCTTGATGCGCTACTTGCCTGGCGGCGCCACGAGGAATATCTCGACTCGGCGGTTCTTCTTCTTGTTCTCTTTCGTGTCGTTGGGAGCGATATTCTGGAACTCGCCGGGCGAGCGCACCTCGAACTTGTCCGCCGGGATCCCCTTGCCCACGAGGTACGCGGCAACCTGGACGGCCCGGTTCGCGCCGAGCTCGAGGTTGAGCCCGGTCGTCCACATCTTCTTGGATTTTTCGATCGGGTCGGAATCGGTGTGTCCGACCACGAGGATCCTGCCCAGGTGCTCGGCCAGGACGCTCGCAAGCTTGTCGAGCGATCCCCTCGCATCTTTCCTGAGGCTCGCCATGCCGGAGTCGAAGAAGTAGTCGCCCTCCATGCGTATAGCGCCGCTGTCGGTGAACTCGATGCCGGGGATTCCCGCCAGCTTCTTCTCGAGCTCGGCCCGCAATCTCTCGTTTTCCATCCGTTCGATTTGTAGTTCACGGACAGTGATCGCGCCGGACTTCTCTAGGTCGCCGGCGCGTCTCTTGAGGTTATCGTTCGTGGCCTGCATATCGGCCATGTCGCGGTCGTATTTCTCCTGCAGTTCGCGGTACTTGCCGGCAGAAACGCAGCCGATGAGCGAGGCTGCAAGAACGAGACTGAGAACAACAGAAACCCTTCCGCACTTCATGAAAAGAAACTCCTAAACGTTGACACATCCAGCCTGGACTCCGGTGTACCTGCGAACAGAAATATAGCGAGGATTCGCCTGCGAAAGACCGATTTCAGGCGGGTTCGATCCGGCCGGCGAATCGCCGGCGACGGCGCTGCTACTCCGCCCCCGTTTTTTCCGGTCCAAGGGCGCCCTTGATCGCGCTGCTCAGTTCCTTGGTGATCCCGGTGGGCGAGTTGTACGCATCGTCGGACTGACCGATCCGCGCAATGTCCATTCCGATGAAGAACGCGAGGACGAGCGCGACTATTCCGATGAAGAGCGCGACATTGACGACCGGGTGTGCCTGCGGCTTCACCGGCGCTGCGACGGCCCCCATGCCTCTACGCGCGCCCACACGCGGCCCGACGGCCTCGCCTTCCTCTTCCGCCGCTCCGCCTTCCTCCGAGATCGCGAGCGGCTCGGTCCGCGCAGCCTCCTCGTCCTCGACGAACGTGTCCTGGCTGTCGATCGCCGTGGCCGCAGTATCGTCCGCGGAGACGGTCAGGTCTGTATCGTCGAAGACCATCTGCTCGGTTATGCCGGTCGTCTCGCCTGCGACGGTTTCGCCTGCGTCGGCGACGGCCGGCGCCAGGTCAAGCCCACCCAGCCCTTCATCGGCGGCAGCGGGCTCCGCGTCCGCCTCGGGAGCGAGTATGTCGCCGGCGGGTTCCGGGGTCAGCAGCGTATCGGCCGATTCCAGGCCGACATCCGCCGCGGAGTCCTCACCGGCAGGGGCGCTCGAGGGCGGCAGGACCACGGTCGGCTCCGTGCGCAGACCCTTCTTCAGGTTCTCGACGTCGTCCTTCCTGAACTTCATCTTGTTCTCGTCCCTGAAGGCGCGAAGTTCGCCTTCGGACACCATTCGCTTCAAGTCTTCTTCATTGAGCTGAAGTTCACCGAGAACATCGTCAAAGGAGAAATACTCGACCATGAAAACTCCTCCAATCAGCGTCGGGTAGGGCCGCAGTGCGGCTCAGTCGCCGAACGCCACGCTCATCTCAGGCACCTTCACGTATCCGCCGTCGCGCGCGGAACGGCCCGCGCAGCCAATCCCGGCAAGGCACGTGAGACCGTCGCTAGTCTTTCTTCTTCTTCTTCTCGTAATCCTCGACTGCCTTCTTGACCTCGGTCACAGTCGGGTCGCTCCTTCCGCCGTTTACGAAGTCGGTACACTTCACATCCCATTGTATGTCGCGCGCCGCAATGAGCTTCAATGTCCTGCCCATGCGCGCCTCGTAGACCAGCAGTCGCGGATTCGTGGAGTCGGTGTCGATCAGGTAGAGCGCGTGGACCCCGCTCTCAATCTCGCCCGTGACGGCGATCATGCGATTGTTCGAGTTCGCGGTCTGCGCGAAAGCGTTCTGCATCGGCTCGCGCACGACGAGCATGAAACCAAGCACCAGAATCACGCCGGCCATCAGGCCAATGACAAAACAGTAGTGGTGCTTGCTCATGTTGAACCTCCAAAACCTCAGACCAGAGACACGCCTTGACGGCGGAAATACGACAACTCAGCAGATGATACAAAAACCGCCGGTAGATGTCAAGCTAAAAAACGGCCGCAGGATTAAAAAACCCGACGGTGGCCAAGAGCCGTCTCCCCGGCCTACAGGCCGCCCTGGAGCATGTTTAGAATGCCCACACCCACGACGAACAGCGCCGCGGCCCGCTCCCAGTCGCTCCCGTAGAACACCACGTACATCAGCCCGAAGAGCATCAGCAGGACCGCGATGAACTTCAGGAAGTAGCGCGTCCCGGCCCAGGAGTTCTGGCTGAGCTGCATGACCTTCAGGTCCCTGTTCAGCTCCTCACAATCCCGGGTACGTTCGTAGTACTCTTCTTCATACTTCGTCATTTCGTCCTGGTATTCTTTCATCAGCTCGTCGTATTTCTTCACCTCCTCGTCGAACCGGACCTTCTTCGCGTCGTAGTCCTTCTTGCGGGTCTCGATATCCGGCGCGTCCGCGCGCGGTTGTCGGGGCTCGAACGGCCTCGACGGTCTCAACGGTTCGTCGTGGCGCGAAGTGAGCTCGTCGATGTCGGCGCTGAGCCCCTTCGTCTTCTCGATGACCGAGCGATGGTTGTAGACGATCAGCAGGTAGAGCACCGTCCCGATTAGAAAAACGTACTTCGCCCGCGCCGTGTTCAACAGCGCCATCACGCCGTACCCCGTGCACGGGGTGCCGGCCCCGCCTTGGGGATTCTGGTCTGTGCCTTCTGCCATGCGATGATCTCCGAACGAAAACTGCCTCCCCGACAGGAACGACCACCCCGCGCGCGTTCGACGCCGCACGGGACACTAGAGGGTTTCTATAGCAATAGCATTTGGCCGCGGCTGTGTCAACAAAATGCGCACAACCCGCGCCTGTGCGCGCTCACGTTCTTTTGCTTGCAAAAACGCGAGTGTCTTCGTATAATAGTTTGTTTCTGGACCGCTTGCCCGCTCGAGGCGCAATGCCGGTCCGCCGGCTTGGAATGCCGATGCCGGCCGGCGCGCGCAGTTACGCTTGTGATGCCCCGCACGATGGAAAAATCGACAGAGACGCTCAGCTTCGGACAACTGGTGGTCAAGCACAAGTTTGCCTCCACGGAGCAGGTGAACGAGTGCGTGGCCATCCAGTCCCAGATGCGGGCAATGGGGGTCGTACCCAAAAACCTCGGCGAGATCCTGCTCGAGAAGAACTACATATCCAGGGATCAGTCGCTTGCGATCCTGCGACTGCAAGGGCAGGAAGGTCCTCAGACGAAAATCCCGGGCTACGATATCCTGTCGAAGCTCGGCCAGGGCGCCATGGGATCGGTCTTCAAGGGCAAGCAGGTCAGCATGGACCGCTTCGTTGCGATCAAGGTGCTGGCCCCGCGGTTCGCCAGGGACGCGGCGTTCGTCGCGCGATTCGTCCGGGAAGCGCGCGCCGTCGCAAAACTCCACCACCAGAATATCATAACCGGAATAGACGTGGGCGAGCATGCCGGCATAAACTACTTCGTCATGGAGTTCGTCGACGGAGAAACCGTCGGAAGCATGCTCAAGAAATCCGGCGCGATGCCGGAAAAACAGGCGCTGAACATCGTGCTCCA
>JAVHLO010000229.1 GCA_031082105.1 Planctomycetota bacterium | reverse complement strand
CTGGGTCACGGGAAAGAGAACCGTCGCGATCCTCGATTCCGGTTCGCTCGCCGCGGAGATAGTGAGGGTCTCGTAGCCGGTTCGAATTCACCGGACCCCTTGGTTCCCTTGGTCCCCCTAGCAGCCTGTCCGAGTAATGCCGGGCTGGCCGATTTTGGAGTGCGCCCCGACGCGTCGGGGCCCATTTCCCGAGGGGAGCCCCGCAGGAGCGGGGCGCTCCCAGATGCGACACGCTGTCGTCCGCTTGCCTTTGTTCGCGAATGATCCCGGCTAGAAGATCGTCAACCGGGGCTCTTGACTCGCACTTTCTTCTTTCCGTGTCCTTCTGTGTGTTTCCGTGTGATTCTGTGGCCAGCGAACAAAGGCGTCAGGATCTTGAATTTTGTTTCAGCTCTTGTGGACTCAGGATCCTAGCCTTCCTCCAGGTCCGCGGGGAGATCGTTCTCGGTCCGGATATTCTCGTGTATCTCCTCGATCCGCTCCCACATCCGCTGGAGCGAGCTGTCGAAATCGCTGTAAGGTAGTGTCTGCCACTTCCATTCCGTGTATTCCAGCCCCCAGGCGACCTCGGACACGCGGTCCTCGACCGTCTCCACGTATTCCGGTTCCTGCGGTTCGGGGGTCCGGTTTTCGACGAGGTAGGAGACGTCATCGCTGACCTGCTGCAACCGGTCGGCGAAATCGGGTTCCCAAGAGAGGTTGGCTGCGGGCCGGACGACGACCGGCTGGACGGGGGTGGTACGCGCGGTCGGCTGTGGTGGTTGTTCGATGGGTCTCCGCACGTCGCGCAACAGACGGTATCCGATTGCGACAACGACGATGGCGGCGGCGGCGATAGCGGTATACGCGTAGACGAGCGTCCTCGCCCGCGGTGCCGGCGTCGGCCTTCTGTATTCGGGCCTGACGACCAACCTCACTCTGTCAAGCAACTCCTGCCGCGGCGTGATGACAGGCAGCGTCGACAGCTTCTGCCATGCCTGTTCCATGTCGAGCAGGTCCGCGCTGCACGTGAAGCAAGTTTTGAGGTGGCGTTCGAGCCCGGCATCACGCTCAGGCGATATCTCGCCCGCGATGCGTTCGACGATGCGGACGGACGCCTCTTCGCAGCTTATTCTGTCGATCTTCTGTGCCATGTTCTGACCCGGCTTCTCCACTATTCGCAAGCAATGCCCGCCGGTCGCGTCCGCTATTTGTTCGCCAGGATCTTCTGAAGCGCCTTCAGCGCGTAACTCATCCGGGCGAGCGCGGTGCCGAGCGGGCATCCGGTGATCTTCGCGACCTCCTTGAACGAGAATCCGCCGTAGGTCCTCAACAGGACCACCTCTTTCTGTTCCGGCGGCAGCTTCTCGAGCGCCTGCCGCAGTTCGACTTCTTCGATCTTCGCGTCGAACTCACCGCCGGGCACGGACCCGATCGCGCCGACCAGTTGTTTCAGGTTCAGGTCTTCGGTCCCCTCGACCGTCGCGTCCAGCGAAACGGATTCGCGCTGCCTGCGGAACACGTCCATGCACAGGTTTCGAGCGATCGTAAAGACCCAGGCCTGGAAGTTCCCGGCCACGAAGTTGCGTACGTTCAGTACGACCTTCAGCACGCAATCCTGAAAGACGTCGTCGGCCGTCGAAGAGTTGCCGACGCACCGGCATATGAAGGAGTACAACCGCGCGTAGAGCGGCTCGAGCAACCTCTCGAGGGCCTGCCGGCTGCCCCGCTGGGCCTCGGCGATCAGGTTCTCCTTGTTGTCGCTTGAGGCTGCCACTTACCCCTCATCATCATAACGCCGGAACGGGCCGGCTTATTGTGTCGAGCCCGGAACGGAGCATTCTGCACAGGCGAGCTCTCGCCCTCGTACCGCCCCGCAGAAGCGGGGCCGTGTCGCGGGCATCATGCCACTACTCCACAGCCGCGCCCGGCGGACAACCCCCTGAATCCCCCTTTGCTAAGGGGGACTGCGCAGTCCGCGCCTGCACTGAAATCCGCAGCGGTGGCGGCACAAGAGGGTCTGGACCTATTCTAAGAGTCCGCGGGTGAGCCTAGCAGATGGCGGCGGCGATGTCAACGGAATCGAGGCATCGCTTGCGCTCTTGCCCTCGCTTCTGTTCTACAATTCGGTGTGACCTTGTTGTCTTGCCAACGTTCTTCTTCACCGCAAAGAACGCAAAGGGCGCAAAGCATGAAAGTCCACTCCATGGCTGAGTTCTCTTTGCCTTGCGTTCTTTGCGGTTGGTTTGGCTGTGGCTCTGCCGCAAAGTGTATTTCTGTGTTTTTCTGTGGCTTCCACCGATGTGCTCGGAGTTGTCCGCCTCGGGCGGATCCGCTGAGGCGGAAAGGTCTGCTCCACAGCCGCGGCTACTTCACCTTTTCGCCGTCGATGCCGCGCAGTTCACCCTTCTTTATCGCGTCGTGGTGTTCGAAGTTGAAGTCGATGTACCAGACCTCTCCGATGTCGGAGAGCTTCTGGAGTTTCTCTTTTTCGACCCTGGCGACAACCATGTCCGGGGCGGTG
This sequence comes from Planctomycetota bacterium, assembly GCA_031082105.1. Taxonomy (GTDB): domain Bacteria; phylum Planctomycetota; class MHYJ01; order JACQXL01; family JAVHLO01; genus JAVHLO01. Next base: position 3,332 of record JAVHLO010000229.1, on the reverse strand, counting down.
GACTTGAGGAGCACTTCGGCCCCGGCCGACTTTATCTGCGTGAGCACGGCGTCGTTCAGTTTCTTCACGTACAACTGAACGACGATCTTGTCCGAGGCGGCTCCCCTTCCACCGTCAAGGCCTTCGCCACCGGTGGCGAAACCTTCCGTTGTGCTCTTCTCCTTGCTGTCCTGGGAGAGCGTCTTCTTCAGCGACTCACACAGTTTCGATCTCGGTCCGCCGGCGGGCGCATCGGTTTCGAGGTTGCCGCGCATCTCGGAGAACACGCTCTCGACATTCCCGTCATCCTCGCCTGTCGGAGCCGAGCCCGGCGCCGAAGGGGCTTCAGCACAGGGAGGAGGAACATCGCACAGCTCGACCGCGGTGGTCTTGCCGCCGTAGCCGGCGCGCTTCTCCAGCTCCGCCTCGCGAACGGCCTCCATCTCCCGCCGCGCCTCCGTCCTCCTGACATCGACCCGCCGCATGGACAGGAAATAGACGGCCACCCCGGCGAATATCAACGCCACAAGGGCCACGAGCAGGCCGATCTGGGAATCGCCTCTGTTCTTCATCGTCATCTCCAGTAGAACGGATTACTTCGCCTTCTCGACGTCCACTCCCCTCATCTCGCCTTTCTTTATCGCGTCGTACTTGTCGAAACCGTAGTCGACGAACCAGACGCCTTCAACGCCGGTTGCATCGTCGAGACGTCCCACGTCCAGCCTGGCCACCACCATCTTCGGAGTGGTCATTCTCATCAGAATATCGGCGCCGATCTCCTTCAGTCTTGCGACAACTTCCTTCTCCTCGCCCTCGAAGTATATCTGCACGAACACTTTCCCGGCAATCACCTGCACGTCTGTGGCGTTCCGCCGCTCCGGCACCGCAGTACTTCCCCTGTCCACTGGCGCGCAGAATGAGCCGATCTCCCTCAACACCTCCGCGAGACGGAGATTCACCTCGTCCGCTTCGGAGAGGGACTTCTCCCGGTCCGATGGCGTGTCGGTCTTCGGGACGTCCTCCTTTGGCGCAGACTCGGGCGCGGGTTTGATGCCTGTGGTCAGGGTGTCGTCGTGAGTGACCGTTTGTTTGGGTTCAGGCTCGCCGGGCCGGCCCACGTAGCCGTCGGCCTTGCCGCGGGTCATGTCGTTCTCCAGGACACTTTCGGCACCGCGGCCCGGCTGCGTTCCGGGTGAAGTGGCGCACGCGGAAAGGGCCGCAATGCCGAGCGCGACGGCAATGGTCAGAAAAAACAGCGAAATGGCGACCGGCTTCTTCTCTGTCGTCATCTGAACCTCCACAGGAAAAACCCATTCCCATCCGGGGACGGCCCCGCCGCGCACGGATGTCCCGGCCGCGACTACTCGTGTGTCCAAGGAACGGTGCGACAGTCTGTCATTCTCGCTTTCGCGGGAATGAATTCTCGCGTTTTTTCGCGACCAAGCCGGACGTGTCCCGCCCGTACCGTAGGATCACTTGGTCTTCTCGCCGTCTACGCCGCGGAGTTCGCTCTTCTTGTCCCCGCCGCCGAGTCCGTAGTCGACGAACCTGACCGCGTCAAGTGCCGCGAGCGCCTTGAGCTTCACCACCTCGACGCGCGCGATGACGAGCTTCGCGCCCGCCGCCTGGTACAGGATCTCGATGCCCAGCTCTTTCAACTTCTTCATCGTCTCTTCACCGGCATCGTTCAGGTGGATCTGGACGACGACCTTGCCGTCAGTCACCTTCACATCGCCGGTGGTGAGTTTCCTGGAATCGCCTTCCTTCTCCACCTTCTCCAGCAGTTCCTGCAGCGGTTTTGCCAGGCGCGTTTCGAGACCGGGCTTGTCTTCATCTTCCCCTTCCGAGAACGACGGTTCCTTGTCCTTTTCTCCGGACTTCGACTTCTCTTCTGCGACGAGACCTGCGCCGCCGCTGCCGGCGGGTCCTCCGCCCGGGCCGTTGGATCTTCCGCCGAAGCCGCGATTCTGTCTCAGCCTCTTCCCGAGCATCTCGCCCTGGTCGCCGAAGACGCCTTCGTAGCTCACGCCGTCCGGCATCTCGACCGGCACGGTGACCGTGACGGGCTGGCCGTCCACGGTGATGACCGTCTCCTCGACCGCGACGAACGACGTGTACTGGGTCATGATCCGGTGTTCGAGCGCCACGGCGATGATCTCTTCCTTGAGCTCGGGATTGATCTCACCCTTTTGCGCGCCGAGGAGGTCGTTCTCCATGAGGTAATCGACCTTGGCCCGCGCCCAAACGGAGGCGACCGACCGGTTATTCGGCTCGATCGCGGGGAGATCGAGGTCGAGCTTCTGTTCATAGGGTTTCCCCGCCGCGAACCCGCGCAGGGTCACCGTCGCCCTGCCCGGCGTCTTGTAGCGCGCGTTGATGTAGAGCGGCTTCTGCGCCCACACGTCGGCCACCTGCTTCGGGAAGAGCTCGCTGATCTCGCCGCCGTCGAACTCGACCTTCACGTCGGTAAGGACGGGCGTGGAGATGCGCGAGTAGAATTTCGATGCGACCTCTTCGCCGGGCGAATTGAGCAGCACGAACTCGGCCTCGCCGCCGCCGATCTTGGCCATGCCTTCGATGAGGTAGCGGTTGACCGAGTTGCCCGTCCCGAACGGGAACCAGCGCGAGCTGCCGCGTAGTTTCTTCACGAGTCCGAGGATCTCGAAATCGTTGCCGACGTACCCGTCGGTCATGAAGACGACGATCCGCAGTCGGTTCGCATCGGCGCTCGTCGCGCAGGCCGCTTCGACCGCGGGCGCCATCCAGGTCCCGCCGTTGCCTTCGAGGGCCGCGATGTAGACCTTGGCCTTGTCGAGCATCTCCTGCGTCTTCTTCTGCGGTTTCTCGAACATGATGTTGACCTTGTTACTGAAATCGATGACCTGGAACGTGTCCTCGGGGTTCATCTTGTCGAGGATGTAGAACATCGTCTCCTTCGCCTTCGTGATGGGCAATCCCCTTTGCGACCCGGACCGGTCGATGACGAAAATCATCTCCTTGGGCGAAATTTGTTCCGGAGTCGGCGCGGCCGGCGGCAGGAGTATGAGTGTCAAATAGCCGTCCCTGCCGTCCTCGACGCCCTTGTGCACGAGGTAGCCGCTCTTCACTTCGTTGCCGGCCACTTTGTAGCTGAGGACGAAATCCTTGTTCGGGATCTCGCTCATGTTCTTCAGCCTGACGACCGCCTTGTTTGGACCGTCCTGTTCGGCGATGACCTCGTGGAGAAGCGACTTGACATCGCCGAGCGTCATGCCGGCGTCGATCGCCACGGCAATATCGATGTCGTGTCCCGCGCGGGTGCCCTTCGGGGTGACCGGCGGTGAAATCTTGGACGCGTCCGGCACTTCGCTTGT
>JAVHLO010000228.1 GCA_031082105.1 Planctomycetota bacterium | reverse complement strand
CGCGAGTGCGCGCGGCGTCAGACAAGGACGCCACGCTGGCAAGGCGTCTCGAAAGTATCCGCGACCGCCTGAGCGCATCGCAGTAGCCGTGAATCGCGGAGATCAAGTGATCATTAAGTGTATAGTGTCGACCTGACCCTAGTGCCTCAGATTCGGTTGTCCTCGTTCCCGTTGCAGATCCTAACGGCAATTGGATTGGCAAGGAGTTCTTGCGCATCTACCCCGCGCTGGATAGAGACCCGACAGGCAAGCTGGTCGTGCGACCTGGTGCATCAGGACGCGCCGTTCTCCTGTAGAACATCGGCATGGAGTAGTGCGGAACAGGTATCTAGGGACGCAGATCGATAGGCGGGAACTTCTTGCCGGAAATTGAGGGTCGTCGCGGTGCGCGCAAAATGTTTCAAGGAAACGGACTTTGTACTTGGGTTCGTCGTCTTTGTACCGAGCCAAGCCGACTTCGCATTTAGGTTGGCTGTGTTCGCACCACGGTAGGCGGTCTTCGTACTCAGGTCGGTCTTCTGCGTACTCAGGCATGAGAGCCCTCTACCTTGGTCGGGGGACTCGCGACCTTGGTATTTGAAGCGCCGACCGAGGTAGGAGAAGCCATCCGCCTGCGACGAGTCGTTCCTACCGAGGTTCGAGCAAAAAGTAGACAGGCAGGAATGAACAGTACCCGAGTAGGCATGATCCCTACCGAGGGTCATCACGTGTTCGTGAGGCGGAGATGGAGAATGCAGATTCCAAGGTCAGGGCTTTTGTGCCGTGATGGCGCGTGGCCTCGTAGTGCTCCGAGTCCAATGAAGCAACACAATGTTTGGCTGGCAGTCCTGGTAGGTGCGGCAGCTTTTTCTATATGTAGCTGCGCGCAGTTGGATAGGTTCATGTTCGGGCCGAGCGACATTGACCAGAAGGTGGGGACACTTGAACTCGAGCTGGTGACGATTCAAAGAGACATCGCTCACGCAGAATTGGATCAGCTTCGCACAGGACGGGATCATGCTGGCCAGCTTTCAGAGCTTCGAGAGCGCCAGAGCGAGGTGGAAAGTGACATTGCCGAGCTGCATGGGCTGAAAGCCAAGATGGACGAATTGGTCGAGGCAGACAAGAGGCGGGCCGAGGACGAGAAATCCCGGCAAGAAGCCAACCGCAAAGTCAAGGAAGAGATGAATAGAAAATGGGGGGAGATAAACCAAAGGGAGAGGCGGAGACCATCACCATGAGCTTCAAAGACACCGCATTGCTTTGGCTGCGCAAGCACGCTTGGCACATAGCCCCGATTCTCATCTCGGGCATCATTGCAGGCACTGCCTGTTGGTACGCCTATCGGAGCTACGACAACCAGAGTACTACAAACAGACTCCAGACCATGGACGTTGTTGACGACCGCATCCTGGAAAGACTGAAACGCTTGGAAGAAACGTGCCAGTCCATGGAGGGGCAGGGGGTTGCGGAGAGACTCGCTCAGCTTGAGCAGAGAGTCGAAGATCTTGAGGAAAAGGTCGAGGTGCTCAAGGAGGCGCTCGAACAAATCAAATAGACTGTCGCTATGCTGCGCAAGAGCGGTATTCAGAGGTTCGTAGCGCCGCTTGCACATTCGAAGCTCGGCAACGGTCCGCGAGGCAGGCTGCGGCGACAATTCATGAGCTGGTCGGTTTGGGGGGCATGCCGCTTTTTCCGTGCCGCCCTCGCGACTTGGGAGGATCCCTGTCGTGAATGCTGGGACAGACAGACACGCAGTCCAGAGTTGCGAGTACTTTGCTGTTCTGGGTCTCCTCGTTTCGGGTCTCGGTGTGGCCCTGAACTTGTTTGCGCTCCCGTCAAACGACGCTCTCAGGGCAATCTTACAGTGGATCACCGTCGTTGCTACCCTCGGGTGCATAGCGTTTCTGATGTTGTGCGTGTTTTCCACCAAACACGCGTGGTTGCGCAGTTGGGCAGTTCGCCCTCTGCTTGCGGCCCTCTGTACTTTGTGGATTTCCTTTGCATTGCTCTTGTGCGTATGCGTGCTTGTGGTGCCTGCGGACAGGCGGCGAGCCATAGAAAAAGACAATATCACTGAACAGGAGACCATCAAGCGGCCGCCCCCGCTACCGCTTACCAAGCCGACTCTGCGAATCCTCACGCCAGAGTTCGATAGCGAAGTCTTGCCCGGCGCGGAGGGGGTATTCGCTTTCAGAGCCGAAAACATACTCGGGGATAGACAAAAAATCACTGTCGAAGCTAGGCATGGCGATGAACCCCGCACGCTCGTTGAGGCAGAATTTTCGACAGAGTTTGGCGCGAACTGTGACGTAAGCGTCCCGCTAGAGCGCTACTTCGCTCCAAGGGAAGGGCCTGCTAGCATACCGGTCGGCATACACACGTTCGTCTGCAGACTTGCCGGCACTGACTGTCGCGAAGAAAGGCATATTGGCTACTGCTTCGCGTCGCCGGGAAGGGAGCTCTACAATGATGTTTGCAGAGATGAGCAGAAGCACTGCCAAGAGGCAGACGACGGACTGCTTATCACGGCCGACGGCGATAAGGTAAGGATCCACATAGGCCCTGAGACTCCATTGTGGCGCAATATCGGCATAACCATACGTTTTGTGATTCCCACGGCGGCGAACGAAAGCAGAGGTACTTCTGCAAAAAAGGTATCTTGTGAAGTGAATTTCCTGGAATACTACTCAGTCATGATCGCGGACGGCCCCCGAAACAAAATCTGCGTAAAGTACAATGATGAGAGGTTTCCCTTGCCGAGACTGCCATACGGCATTGAACCTGATCAGGAATACGAATTCACCGTAGTCAAACAGGATACAGAGACCGAAACGACTATTGTGGTGACGCAATCCAACCAAGGACGCGCCATCTTTTCCGGTAGCGCCAAGTTAGAGGGCACATACAACGAGAAGCCCTATCGCATACTTGTCGGCGCGTGGAACGGAACGGTTCTTCTGCAGTCCCTGCGCATATTTGAGCCGCTGTCTCAAGGAAAATAGGCTGTCGTTCCACAGAGAGATTGCTCGCCCCGCTCCGTTCGAAATCCGCGACATGGGCATTCCGTTTGCGGTTCCGGTCACTTCGCCTTGGTCGGCACCTTGAGCTCTCCCGAGACTATGCGTGCGCGCAGCCCCTCCGCGCGCTCCCGGACCGCCTCCGGGATCAGCGACTTGTTGTTGTCGTCGTAGACATAGCCGACGGCGTTGTCCGCGAGGCCGTACTGTTCGAGACCTCCCCGGATGGACCCGTTTGCCGCCTTGACGATCGTGTCGCGGACAGATGAATCCACGCGCTTGAACATGCTCGTCAAGATGTGCCCCGGCGCGTCGGCATACTGGTCCTTGTCGACGCCGATGGCGAGCTTGCCCGCCTCGATTGCCGCCTCGAAGACGCCCAGCCCCGTCGAGCCGGAGGCGTGATAGATGATGTCGGCCCCCCGCTGGAACTGCGTCCGGGCCAGCTCTTTTCCGCGGACCGGATCGGCGAACGCGTCGGGCGTCTGCCCGGCATACGACACGAACACCTCCACGTTCGGATTGGCCCCCTTCGCGCCGGCGCAGTAGCCCGCCTCGAACTTCTCGATGAGCGGCGTCTGCATCCCGCCGATGAAACCTATCTTGTCGGTCTTCGTTGTCAGAGCGGCGATCGCGCCGACCAGGTAGCTGCCTTCCTCTTCGCGATACGTGAGCCCGATCACGTTCGCCGGGACCTGCGGCTTGCCATAGGCGTCGTAGTCCACACAGACAAACCAGGTCTTTGGAAACTGAGGCGCGATCCGGTAGATGGCCTCCGTGAAGAGGAACCCGACGCCGATGACCACGTCGAACCCCTGTTCCGCATAGCCGCGCAACGCCGCGTCGCGGTCAATGGCGCCGCTCGGCTCGAGGTACTTGAACTCCTCCGGCTCGGCATTCAGCAGCCTGGCGGCGGCCATGAACCCGTCGTACGCGGCGTCGTTGAACGACTTGTCACCGCGCCCGCCCACGTCGAATACCAGCGCGGCGCGGAAACTCTTCCGTAGCCCCGTCTGTTTCTTCTGGTCGCCGTCTCCGCAGCCACACAGGACCGCCGCGGCCAACAGAACACTGCTCACCACGCACGCTCTTCTCAGCAACAAAGTATCAGCCTCCACAGAAGCGGTTTCAATAACGGCAGCTCACGGCAGGAGCAAGGTTGTCGGCCTGGCCCAGCTCATTCATGAAGAAGCATGAAAATGTCATTCCCGCTTTCGCGGGAATGACAGCCGGCATTCTGTTGGAAGCTCCAACTCGCGCGTGCCGCAGCCGGCGTCTTCGAGACCGTCTTCAGTCTACTGCTCACTTCGGCCGGTCGCCGTCCTGCTCAAGCGTCTGCGGGCCGGACAGGCCGTGCAGGTCGCCGACGAAAACATCGCCGCCCGCATCGAACGCGATCTTCGTCCCGTCAGGCGATATCGCTGGCCGGTGTTCGATCCGGTCCGCGCTCTCGATGATCGCGCGACGTTCGCCGGTCTCCGGATCGGCCGCCCAGATGTCGCCGGCGGTCCAGGTCTCGCCGTCGTCCTCCGTGACGTCGAATGCTACCAGCCGGCCGTCCGCGGACCAGACCGCGTTGTTGCCGCGCCCGATCTGGCGGGTGTGCCACGACTCGAGGTCCGCGACGTAGATGCCCGTCGAAATCCCCTCGAAGAGGAGCCTGTTTCCGTCCGGGGAGTAGGCAGGGCAGTAGAACTTGTCGGTCCCGTTGGTAACCTTCAGGAGATCGCCGTCGCGTACGACGAAGACGTCGTCGTCGCGGGCGAAGGCCACCGGGTACGTTTTGGCCAGTATGTCAATATCGACCGGGCTGCCTGCCGGTGAAAGCGCATGCCTGTGTTCCTGCGAGAACGGAAACTCGAGCTTGTTCGGTCGGGCGCAGTCCGCGTCGTGGCAGCGCGTGAGCAGGACGTCACCGTCGGCGGACCATTCCGGTTTGAAGCCGGCGCCCTCCGCGTCGGTGAGCAGCCTGATGGCGCCATCCTCTCCAACGAGGTAGATCCCGCGGAAATCCGCGCCCGACGCGATGAGGTACTTGCCGTTGGGCGACCATGACGCGCCGGCAAGCCCGCCGACGTTCGTCAGTCGGCGAATGTTGTCGACACGGACGGCGGCAATGGGCGAAGCGAGGACGTCCGGTGGCGACGCCGGGTCTTCGGTTCCGGCCGCGGTTGGCTGTGCGGATTCTCCGCCGCCCCCGGAGTCTACCTTGGCAGGTACGGCGGTCCCAGATCCATCCCCCGGCCGCAAGACTGCATCCGCGCCCTCAACCTCGACCGGACCGATTCGGTCGCGGGGCGACGCCTGGTTGTCCTTCTTCGACCTGCCAGGCGAGGCCGGTTGGTGTCCGCCCGGGGCCGATCCTGCGAAAAAGGCCACGTACACGAAGAAACCAACGACCAGCATGACGATGACGGCTGCCAAGGCGCCTCGTGTTGGTCCACTCATGTCCGCCTCCTTGGTTGTCGCGACTTCGCGGATGGGTCGGTCAACATCAGCTTCGGTGATCCTGCGACGCGGTCTTGCGCCGAGCGGCAGCCCGATGGTTTCCAAGACTTGTGGATTCCCGCCTTCGCGCGAATGACAGAAACACGTTGTGTTTCGAAATCGCCGAAGTCGATCTAGTGGTGCGTAACAACTCAAATTCTGGGTAGCCAGTCGTCTACCGCCCCCTCACGGTCGCGGCACTGATTCCGGAATTTCAAATGTCATGAAACACTAGACCGAACGAGTGTTCTCCCCCTGACGGTCGCGGCCCGGATCGGTCCTGTGATGCGATCTCAGCGCCTCCGGGTTGACGACGAACCGCGGCCTTCGTCCGCTCAGCGCGTCGATGACGTTCCGTGCCGCGATGACCGCCATCTTCTCGCGCG
>JAVHLO010000227.1 GCA_031082105.1 Planctomycetota bacterium | reverse complement strand
CCTGGCGAGCAAGTCCTCGAGCGGTCTGTCAAAGCCGGCAACAATGTGCCACGAGGCCGGGTCGCAACCGAAAAGCCGCAGGCACAACACAACACGCTTGACAAGGTCAGGCTCATGATTCTCGAGGATCGTATCGAAGCGTTCATTCAATCCGGCCTCATACGCTGTGTTGAGTGCCTTGACTATGTCCCCAGACAAGAGGTTCTCATATTGCTGCATTCGCGCCTGCAGAGCGGCAAAGCCGTCGGCCTCCAACTCTAGTTCTGTTGCTGGCTGCGTAACGCCACTACTGCTGAGCCATGCCGTCAGGAACTTGGCCTTGTCAGCCGTCAGCTTGAAGCGGGAATAGTCTCTCTCTTCCCAAACCAGATCCTGTCCATGGTGGACACTCATCGCCGAAAGCAGCACATCACCCTCGTAGAATTCCAGGGTGGCGCTTCCGCAACACCTGCAGGTGTAGTCTACGGGTTCCAAGGTTGCGAGTAGACGCGAGATGATCTTTTCGATCTCATGGTTATCAGTGACTTCAAACAAAGTCCGCTCCTCCGTCCTGTGTCGATGGCGTAGTCCGCCGTCGCGAACCCGGATGCGGGTAGCACCCCTCACCCAATCTTGGATTCTCGCTGGGTCACTAGTCTGCATTCTGCAATTGGGGTGTGCCTTCGCGAATGCCGCCAGTTCGGGAGGGTCCAGTTTCTGGGACGGGATTCGGAAAATGCGCAACGAAGGAAGTAGACCTCCAGGCAGCTTTGTGAGTTGCCCGCTGCTAACGCTCGCGAACTCGAGTCCATCCAAGGCTTCCAACGGCGTCAGATCAGCTGCTTCAGCGATGCCCAGCTCCAAGTGCCGAACCTCCGAGAGATTCCGCGTGAAGGAGATGTCGGGAAGTTCATCAGCAACAAGCACGTGAAGGTGTGTAAGCTGCCCAAGCGATTCACTGTTGCGAAGTGCGCAAAGAGGCAGATTCAGATGCTGAAGTCTCCGGCAGTTTGCGAGCACGCTCGCGTCAAAATCGTGGAAGTAGCGGTACAAAAGAGAAAAGAATCTCAGTTCCTTGAAACGTGCAAGCTGCTTGACATCCAATCCGTAGATTTCGTCCACGGCGTCGATTGTCAGATAGGCCAGGTTCTCAGGAAAGGAACGAAGAGGACTCTCCTCAATCGGCCAGTCCAGAGTAACGCAAGTACGTGCAGGACTGATCTCCAATATCTGTTCGGCAGCCTTGGTGCCCCAACCTGACACACGAATACCCCAAAGCCCGGCGATCTCGCTGTCGGACAGACCTTGTATCCCGGAGGGTGTGCAGGTAGCGCCTACGATGGTTTCATTGCCGTCACGATCAACAAGCAGAATGCGAAATGTCTCGTTTTTACGTTCAATCCTCTTAAAAGTACATTGCTTCTCAGTACCGAGTGTGAGCAGGACGTCCCACACTTCGATCACATCGCCTTCCGTCGGCTTTCCTGGTCTGCCGGACAGCGAGTAGACCCGTGGAGAAAAGGGCTTGCCATCGGCCGTGAAGACGTAGTCCAGGCTGTCATCTGCGAGGAGCATTCCGGACTGGGCGGAGAATGCGCATAAGCTCAGGGCAAGGAACCAGCACAACTTGTGAACGCTCATTGTCAGTCCTCTCTGTGCATCCCTCGAAATCGCATGAACCCTGTTCTGTGCAGGATGTGCTTGGGTAGCCGACGTGGCGCCTCATTCACATGCGCCGGAGGTCGAGTCGTCGTCGATCTCTGAACAAAAAAAGGTGAGAACGGCGGGCCGTAAGCCGAGTTCTGTTCCCCGCACCCGCTTTCACAGGACAGCGTCCGCCGGATCGGCGGGCTGGCGAAATTTGACATTGAAGGTCAAAGCTGCAGCTTTGACGCTCCAAAGCGCCAGTCGGCTGTCCTCTGAAAACGGGTGCGGGGCGCGGCCATTCATCTAGCCCCGACCTTGCGGGCGGGGTCCAACGGCCTACCCTGGGGCAATCGGCCGGACCGGCCTAATCCCGCACCGGCTTCGGTTTCGAGTTGCAGGTTGCAGGTTGCGGCAGTCTCCGAGACATGCGACCTCCAACCTGCGACCCGCAACCAAAGACCGCAGCCGGTGCGGGATCGCCCCTCTATTTGGCCTTTCTCCGGGTGGGGTTTGCCATGCCCTCGGTGTTACCAGGCAGCGCCCCTCAATACTGCAACGCCGTTCTCTCACCACAGAGGACACAGAGAAGACTGTAGAAGCCTCGGTTCGAATCCTCTGTGTTCTCCGTGTCTCCGTGGTGAAAAAAAGGCGCCGCAGCGCTGGGAGGCGCTGCCCCCCCGACAAAGTCGGGGGCCGAGGCGGTGAGCTCTTACCTCGCCATTTCACCCTTACCACGCGCCGAAACGCGGGGCGGTATGTTTTCTGTGGCACTTTCCCTGTGTCGCAACTTTGGCTGCGCCACGGTCGCCGTTAGCGACCACCCTGTCCAGCGGAGCTCGGACTTTCCTCTCGGCGCGCGACGGAATCCGACGTGGGCAGAGCCCGCGACAGATACCCGATATCGCTCACCGAGCGGCCGCGTCACCCGCCGTTCTCACCGCTGGTATGATACCTGGAAGAGAGGGGCAGTTCAAGGTTTTCCGCATATCGTCTGAAGCCACGGAAGAACGCATCGCAGCTGAGCCGCAACCAAAACGAACCGCAAAGCGCGCAAAGAGCGCAAAGCAAAAAGATCTCAGCGGGGCAACTAGCTATCGCGCTTTACGCGCTTTGCGTTCTTTGCGGTGAACAAATCTTGTCAAAAAAACAAACTTTTGTCGGATTGTAGTACGGATTGCACGGACAACACATGGAGCAGGCATGTCGGAGCACCGACACCGCCTCCGGTGTCCGATGCGCTTCTCCGTGCCTCCGAGCCACTGTGGCCATTCTGGGGGCGAACACCCGGCCTCAGCTACTTCAAGACTCTCCAGGCGAGGTTCACGCCGAAGTGGTATGGGATCTGGCGATAGTCCTGCACATCCCAGATGACGAGGTGGGCGAGCTTTTCGGGTTCGAGACTGCCCACGGTCGATTCGCGTCCTATTGCGCGCGCGGCGTTCAGAGTCGCTGCAAGCAGCGCCTCGGCCGGTGTCATGCGCATATGGGCGCACGCGATTGACATGGCCATTTGCATCGACTCCGTCATCGAAGAGCCGGGGTTGCAGTCGGTGCCGAGCGCCACGACGAGTCCGCGGTCGATCATCTTTCTTGCTGGCGCGTAGTCCTTGAGACCGAGGAAGAAGGTCGCGCAGGGGAGGAGTACGGCGACAACTCCCGCGCGGCGCAGGGCGTCTATTGCGATATCAGATACTGCCATGAGGTGATCTGCGGAGACCGCGCCCAGCTCGGCCGCCAGCATCGCGCCACCGGTATCGGAGAATTCCTCGGCATGGATTTTGAGCTTTAGCCCGGCCGACCTGGCCGCCAGGAGAATGCTGCGGCTCTCCTCGCGGGTGAAGGCGCCTCTCTCGCAGAAGACATCGCAGAACTCGGCCAGCTTGCCGTGCACAACGGCGGGGATCATCTGTCTGGTCACGAGCTTCACATATTCATCCCGCTGTTCGGCGAACTCGCGGGGGATCGCGTGCGCGCCGAGAAAGGTGGGGACGAGGTCGACGGGTCCACCACCGCTCGCGATCCGGATCGCTTCGAGTATTTTTACTTCGTCGTCCAGCGACAGGCCGTATCCGCTCTTGGCCTCGGCTGTCGTGGTTCCGTGTTCGAACATGCGTTTGACCCGCGGCATCGATTCGCGCACGAGCTCCTGAACGGTCCTGCGGCGCACGGCGGCGACCGACGACGCGATTCCGCCGCCTCGCGCGGCGATCTCCTGGTAGGTCGCGCCCTTCACGCGCTCCTCGAACTCTTTTTCGCGCGAGCCGGCAAAAACGACATGCGTATGCGCGTCAACGAGCCCCGGTGTAACGACCTTTCCGCGCGCATCGAGCTTCTTGGTCGGCGTGTACCTGGGGACGACCTGGGCCTCGGGTCCGACGCGCAGTATCCGCCCCTGTCGAATGGCGACCGCGCCGCCCGAAATCACCTCGAAGGCGCGCCCGGCGGTCATCGGCAGGAGTTGACCTATGTTGACAATGACGAGGTCGGCCGGCACACGGGCGCGGCGTACCGGCGCGGATTCCGTCCGAGTCCGTCCGGCGTCGCGCTTTTCCGGGGCGCGAACCGCGGCCCGTTGGCTCGAACCGGTCCTTATCCCGTTGCTCTTCGCGGTCGTTCGCCGTGTCATAAATACTCCGCCTCATGGACAAAGAGAAGAAGCTCCAGATCGCGGCTTTGGAGTGTCAAAGCCATGGCTTTGACCTTCCGTCGCGGCGCGAAACCAGGCTTCGCGCAACAGAAGTCAGAGTCTCGCTCTGACGCTCAATGTCTCCGCCCCATGCCGGGACTCAAGAGGACACCGCAGGCACCCGGGCATACGTCAGAGACAAGTCTATCACATCGAGCGTTCGACATCAAGATTCTTGCAAAGAAAGACGCGAATTCCGTTCCAGCCCGCATTATCTACGAACGCGGCGACATGCTGCTCGAGTTCGTAGTGATGCCGTAAGGCGTTTTCCAATCGGGCGCCTGACGGCGCCACTACAAACTGCCGGCCTTCGCCGAAGGCAACATGGACCGTGGAAAACGCGGCTACTTCTTCTGCAGGGCCTTGAGCAGCGACTCAGCTTCATCGCGCTGCGGCCAGTTCTCAGGGGCGTTCGCGAGCGCCTTCTCGAGATCCGAGATCGCCCCCTGCTTATTTTCCTTTTCGATGAATGCGACCGCCCGCGCGAAGAGAGTCTGTGCGTCATCGCCGCGCGGCTTCAACGCGGCGGTGTAGTCTTCGATCGCCGCGTCGATCAGGCCGGCGCGTTCGGCCCCGTCCTCCACCTTCCGCGATCTTCCCATGCGCGCGAGCCCTCGGATGTAGAGCGAGTTGTCGTCGTCCGCCTTGAGCTTGAGGCTCGCGCCGGCATCCTCCACGGCGCCGTTGAAATCGCCCTTCGAGTAGCGGGCGACCGCGCGGCTGTAAAAGGCGACCTGGTCCGAGTCGTTGAGCTTCGTGAGCTCGGTAAAATCGGCGATCGCGCCGTCGAAATCCGATTTCGATAGCCTGAGCAGGCCGCGGAAATGGTAGGGATCGGGGACTCGAGGCCCGACCGTGATCGCGCGGTCGTAGTCCTCCAACGCGGAGTTGTTCAGACCGGCCGCCTCATAGGCGCGTCCGCGGTACGCGTACGCATACGCGTCTTTGTCGTCGATCTTCAGGCACGCGTCATAGTCGCCGATCGCCGCGTCGATATCCCCCTTCTCTCTTCTCGCGTGTCCGCGCTGGATGAGGAAGAGGTCGGAGTCCGGCTTCAACTCGACCGCCCTCGTGAAATCGGCGATCGCAGCGTCGAAGTCATTGAGGGCCACCTCGCAGAGGGCGCGGACGTAGAAGGCGTGCGAGTAGCCGGGGTTCACCTTCAGCGCCTCCGTGCAATCCGCGATGCCCTTCTTCTCGTCGCCGTTCATGTAGTTCGAGTATGCCCGGAAAACGAGACCGCGCACGTGGCGCGGCTGGATCTTGAGCGCCTTGTTCAGATATTCCAGCTCCCCCTTGAAATCCCTGCGGAGTCCGGCCATCATTGCGAGGAGGTAGGCGAGGTCGGCGGTGCCGTGTTCTTCGAGCGTTTTCTTCAGCACGGACTCCGCCGCGGTCGCGCCGCCGGTCGAATACAGGCCGAAGGCCTTCAATAGGGCGTCCGCACTGCCGGCCTCTTCGTCGTCCTGCCAGATCTCGCCGTCGGCCGCATCGCAGGCGGTCTGGATCCGCATTGTGAGGTCCGCCGCCCTGGCCATGATGGTGGCGACCTTTTCGGGCCTTTCGTAGGTGAGTTCGAAGGCGCGTTCGATATAGAGGCGCG
>JAVHLO010000226.1 GCA_031082105.1 Planctomycetota bacterium | reverse complement strand
CGGAAAACCCGTCGGCCCCGCCCAGCCCTCGAAAAGTCCTATTGTATTCAAAGGGTTCGGCGTTGTCAACAAAAACCGGAGATGCGCGCTATTTCTTGACTGAAAATGGAACCCGCCCTATAATGGTGCTTTGGTGGGATTCCAGCGGTGTCGCGTCCCCCCGTTTTCCAGGCGGCCTGGTCAACTGATTTTGTGGTTTGCTGCCGTGGCCCAGATCATCATCAGGTACGAAGGAAAAGAGAGCATCGTTCCGCTCACGGCCGAGAATACGCTGATCGGCCGGTCCGCGAAAAACCAGGTCATGCTCAAGGACGCCTCTCTCTCGCGCGAGCACTGTGCGGTCGTACGCGGGGCGGACGGTTTGTACTCCGTCAAAGACCTGGGCAGCCGCAACGGCACGCTCGTGAATTCGGAAAAGCTCGGCGAAGGGGCGCTGAAGAAGCTCGAGGTCGGCGACAAGATCGAGATCGGCGCGACCATGATAATCTTCGAATACCCCGTGCCGGGCCGCGCCTACGATCCCAAGGCGGCGGGGGAGAAGTCCGATATGCCCGGCCCCGCGGTTCAGAAGATCGCGGACACGACCGTGCTGAAGGCGCATGCGACCAAACCGGCCGATTTCGCCTCCTGGAAACCGAGGGCGGTCGATCCCGGGCACCTGCTCATCGGCCTGGGGATCGCCATGTACGTCGCGCTGGTCTGCCTGCTGCTCTTCTGGCGGCCGCGCAGGCAGACGGTCGAGGTGACGGCCGGCGGTGGACTGCTCGGCGGAGACGGCGGATTCGAGACCGGTGCGGACCTGGGGAAATGCCCGGATTCGTGCGCGTGCTCGGACGACACGGAAGCGAAGACGACCATGGCCGAACGGAAGAGTGGCGAGCGCTCCTTGCTCGTCGAAAGACTTGCCGACAAGCTGGTCCCGTCCTTCTGCACATACTCGCGCCGTTTCGAGGTTGCCGATGGGAAACGCTACCGCCTTTTGGGTTGGGTCTCCGGCGCATGCCCGGAGATGCCGGCCGGCGTGCGGTTCCGCTGGTTCGTCGGGGACGAAGACCTGTTGCCGCTGGATGAGACGTTCGTCCTCGGCGAGCAGGTCGGCCAGGGATGGGAACGACTGCCGGCCGTAGTCGTCGCCCCGCCGCCGTCCGTGTCGGCATTCGATGTCGCGCTCGTCCTCACCGGCATCGAGGGCAAGGCGTACTTCGATGACCTGCGGCTGGAAGAGACCGACCTCGAAGACACGCTGCATTTGCGGTCGAGCAAGGGGACGTTCTCCGTCCACGCAACACCGGGCGGGGTGTTCGGATTCGAGCGCGGTTCCGGGCTCGTCGTGACATGCCTCTCTCTCTTCGCCGACAAAGGCGGTAACCTGTCCGAGCAGCTCGGCATGGGGCTTGGTTCGTGGGTAACCTCGCCGCGCGAGGGCGCCGAGCCGCTCCTGCTGTTCGCCGGTGACATCCCCGATCCCGCCGGGCTTGAATCGCTCAAGGTCCGCACAAGCGTCGATTTCCTCGCCGCGGGGATCGAGGTTCGGTACTCCATCCATGGCGGCCGCGCGGAGGAGCTCGACTCCGTCGGCGTCGCGTTCCGCGTCCCCGCAGCCCTGGTGTCCAAGCGATTGGTCGTCACCCGCGGGAACGTCGAAGAGCCGGCGCGCGGGAAGTCCGAAATTTCCGGCGTCGATTCGATCAAGATCGGCGCGGGCGACGACGCGCTCGTACTCGGGTTCTCGATGCCCATGGGGATCAAGCTCTCGCAGACTGGCAGCGTCTGGGAATGCCGCGCGCGCGTGGCGGCCACGTCGAGCAGTTTCATCTCGCTTTTCAAGGCGGAGGAAGGCCTGGTCATGACGCTGGCGACCGAGAAGGAGATGGCCGCACAGACGCCGGTTGCGGCGAATGCCGCGGGGCTGAAGGACGCGATGGCGGCGGAGGCCTCCGGCCGGTACGGCCAGGCGCTCGCGAACTACCGGAAACTGGCCGCCGGCGAGGCGGGCAAGCTGTCCGAAGACGACCGCGCCACGGCGCAACGCCAGGCGACCGCGCTCGAAGAAAAAGCCGCTACAATGATCGCGGGGCTTCAGAACGCGGTCCGGCAGGGCCAGCTCTTCGGCGATCAGAAGACGCTCGGTACGGCGTGCGACGGCCTGCGCGAAATGGCGTCGAGTTTTGACGGCTCCGAGTACGCGGAACGGGCCCGTACACTGTTGGGCACGGCGGAGGCCGCCAAGCTCGACATGGCCCGCAACGCCCAGCGCGACGAAGCGGAACGGCTCCTTCGTACCGCAAGCGGTTTCCTGAAGGAGGGGAGGACGACGATCGCGCGCGCGTTCTGCGAACAGGTGATGGCCCAGTTCCCCGAATCGGAATGGGCGAAACAGGCGAAAGATATCCTGGACCAGTTGGGGCAGTAGGGGAGTAGGGGATCGGGATATCAGGGGATCAGGGAGCGAAGTAGCAAAGGCGCCTCGTCCGCGCAAGCCGGACCGAGTGCGAAATGTAGCACGGGCGTCCCGCCTGTGCCCGAGGGCGGAGGAGGGGGATTGACCCGCCGTGGGCAAGTCCCCCTTAGCAAAGGGGGATTCAGGGGGTTGTTCAAGGTACACGTGTTCATGATTCCGTCCGCGAGTCTTTCCTACGGAAATCACCCATGACGCGCCTGCTGCGAAGAATCGTCCAATTGCTGTTGCTGATCGCGTTCACTGCGCTGATCCTCCGCACGGCGGAGCAGTTTCTCGAGGCCGAGGGCGGCCCGGCCGTGCCCACGTACGCCTTTTTCCTCCTCGATCCGCTCGTCTGGGTCTGCACCTCGTTGGCCGGCCGCTTCATCCTTGCCGGTTTTATTTTCGCGCTGGCGGCCGTTGTCGCCGCGGTTCTCCTGGGCCGGGTCTTCTGCGGCTGGGTGTGTCCGCTCGGGACGGTGTTTGACATCGCGGACCGGCTCGTCATCGGCCCGAAACGGAAACGGGCGGACTGGTCGGCCGCTCGAACGGCCCGATTCCGGGCGTTCAAGTACGGAATGCTCGTGGCGGTGCTCATCATCGCAGCCTTCGGAATCCAGGCCGCGGGCTGGTTCGACCCGATCTCGCTCGTCACGCGGTCGTTCGCGCTCGTGCTGCATCCCGCGGTCGACTTCTTCGCAAAGACATTCAAGGCGTGGGGCATCCTCCCGACCGCCACTGCCGAGCCCGGGTCGAGTGTCCCTTTCTTCTCGTATGAATCCCTGCGCGACAACCTCGGCCTCGCGGAAGTCCAATCGCATATCTACATCGGCCAGATGCTTTTTTTTCTGGTCTTCTTCGGACTGCTGGCCCTCCTGTTCGTCCAGAAGCGGTTCTGGTGCAGAAACCTCTGTCCGCTCGGCGCGCTGCTGGGGGTTCTTTCAAGCGGCAGGCTGTTGAGGATCGAAGCGCGCAGGGCCGCGGCGGGCACGCCGCAAGCCTGCACCGGCTGCGGCAAGTGTGCCGCCGCGTGCAAGATGGGGGCGATAATGATCATCTCCCCTCTCCCCCTGGGAGAGGGGCCGGGGGTGAGGGACTTCTCTCTACCCCAGGCCAACGACCCTCACCCTAACCCTCTCCCCCGACTTCGTCGGGACTTCGCTGCGGCTCCGCCAAAGGGAGAGGGGACCGGGATCGCCGTCATCAACCAGGAATGCATCCACTGTCAGACCTGCGTAGCGGTCTGTCCCACGGGTGCGGCGCGATGGCGGTTTGCGCTGCCGAAACGCTCGCCCGTCTACACGCTCCCGGAACGGCGCGGGTTCCTCGCTTCAGTCCTCACAGGGCTCGCCGCGGTCCCGCTCCTCAGGCGCAACCCGTTCCTCGCCCGCGATACGCAGGGTAAACTCGAAGCGGCGATCGGTAACGGGCCGGTCCTCCGCCCCCCGGGCGCGTACGGGCTGCCGGATGAAAATGGCGTCTTCGAGCGGACGGATGCGGAATTCCTCGCGAAGTGCGTCCGCTGCGGGTCCTGCATGAAGGTCTGCCCGAACAACGCGATCCAGACCTCGCTCTTCGAGGCCGGCGCGGCGGGGCTGTGGGCGCCGATGCTCGTGCCGCGGATCGGCTACTGCGAGTTCCTTTGTGTCGACTGCACGAAGGTGTGTCCGACCGGCGCGCTCAAGCCGCTCTCGGAGGACGAGAAGCTGTCGGTCCGGCTTGGTACCGCCTTCGTCGACAAGAACCGTTGCATCCCCTGGATCGAGGGCGTACCGTGCGTCAAGTGCGAGGAACACTGCCCGGTCTTTGAGAAGGCGATAAAGTTGCAGGAGATTATCGTGCCCTCGGGTCGCGGCAAGGGCAGGACGATCGAGGTGCCCTATGTCGACAAGGACCTCTGCGTGGGTTGCGGCTGTTGCGAGAACGTCTGCCCGGTCGAGGGAAAGGCCGGGATCCGAGTTTCGCCGCCGCAGCACCCGGTCATGCGAGAGGGCGATTCCGGCTCGGAAGGCGATTGACCTCCTGGCCGCCGGCAACACGGAGGGCCGAATCCACCACTGCGCCTTTGCGGGCGCAGCCTTCTGTCCAGAGAAATCTGTGATGAGAGAACTGCTGGTGCTTGCCTTGGTCGTCGCGCTCGCCATGGCGACGATGCTGACCGCCCCGCCTCCTCGCTGTTTCGGCCAGGAGGAGCAGGAGCAGCCGGCAAAGGTCATCGCCACGCCGCCTGAAGGGACCCTATACCACGGCGTCTTTCCCGGTCCGGCAGGCGCCGGCGAAGAAGACGAGGTTTCGAAAGATTCCCTCGCCTCCTACACGAACGCGGTCGGCAAGCCCGTCGCGTGGGTCTTTTTTTCGCACAACTGGTTCAAGGACAGGAAATTCCCTGCCGAGACCGCCTCGTGGATCCGCGAGGCGGGCAGCGTTCCCTACATCCGGCTCATGCTGCGCAGCAGCGAAGAACAGAACATCGAGGAGACGACATTCACGCTGCAGCGTTTAGTGAAGGGCGACTTCGACTCTGACCTCCGGGAATGGGCCAAGGAGGCCCGGGCGTTCGGCACGCCGCTCCTCGCCGAGTACGGTGTCGAGATGAACGGTCGGTGGTTCCCGTGGAACGCCGTCTGGAACGGAGGTGGAACGACCGAAGGCTACGGGGACGCGTCCGTCCCGAACGGACCCGAGATATTCCGGGATACCTATCGGCGGATCATCAAGATCGCCCGGCAGGAAGGGGCGCACAACGTCACCTGGGTTTTCCACGTCAACAATGAGGACATCCCCGACGAGCCGTGGAACAAGCTCGATCTCTACTATCCCGGTGACGAATGGATCGACTGGCTCGCCGTGAGCGCGTACGGCGCCCAGAAACCGGCGGATGAAGAGTGGGCGACCTTCCGCGAGATGATGGACAAGGCCTATCCGCGCCTGGCTGCGCTCAGCCCAGACAAACCGGTCATCGTGGCCGAGTTCGGTTGCACATCGGGACACAAGACCTGCAAGCAGGCCGAATGGGCGGAGAAGGCCCTTTCAGATCTGACAGAAAGACGCTGGCCGCGCGTCATCGGTTTCTGCTGGTGGAATGAGATGTGGGAGAATGATGAGAATCCCAAGCACAACACGAACATGCGCGTGCAGGATTCCCGCGAACTGGCCGGTGCTTTCCGCAGGCTGGTGGGCAGTAGTGAGAGAGTCATTGGCAAGCCGGTCGTGACTCATCGTGAGGCGTCTGACGGAGAAGCCAAATGGTCCTCGATCAACGATTTCGTGTACCAGCTCCAGCGCGCCGATCTCGACGCGATCGGGCGGACGAAATTCGATCTCGTAGTGGTTGACTACTCCCGCGACGGCAGCGAGGGCGCGCGATTCTCGAAGAAGGAGATCGCCGCGCTCAAGACAAGTCCCGGCGGAAACAAACTCGTCCTCGCCTACATGAGCATCGGCGAGGCGGAAGACTACAGGTGGTATTGGCGCGAGGAATGGGATGCCGACCGCGACGGCAAACCTGACGAGAAGGCGCCGGCATGGC
>JAVHLO010000225.1 GCA_031082105.1 Planctomycetota bacterium | reverse complement strand
CTGTACCGCGCAGAGAGTGAGGAGATCAAGAATGCTGGCTGCATTTGCGGCGACACCGTCCTTTGTCACGGTGATGCTGCATTTGTACTTTTTGCACAGTTCGGCCAGGATATTGGAGGGTCGCACGTGCAGCCCCGACCTGTTCCGAACCACGAATTCCTTTTCCATCATGATCCGAGATCTGCGCGAAGCGAGACAAGAGAGACGGCCGTCACAGTCCAATTGCCTCTGTTTCCCGGTCTACGCACCGGGGAACGACTCGTCAGCTTCTCGGAACAGGTCCAGAATCTCCTTGGGCCCGCTGGCATGCCTGAGGAACTTGCAGAAGTTCGCGCGTTTCACCGCGGCTGCGACAGCTTTCAGCGCTTCCTGACCGGCAGCGGGATCGCCGGCCGGCGAGAGAAGCAGGAATATCAGATCAACGGGCTCGCCATCGATGGAGCCGAACTCGATGGGTTGCCTTGCCTTGCAGAAAGCGCCGTACACCCGTGTGAGGCCGGGCAGCTTCGCGTGCGGCACCGCCACCCCGCCGCCTATGCCGGTGCTGCCGACCTTCTCGCGCGCCATCACCGCCTCCACGGCCTCAACGACCTTGAGATCGTCCACGGGGGATGCGGTGCGGATCAGGTCGGTCAGCTCCTTTATGACCGATTTCTTCTCGTTCGCCTTCAGATTCTCGACGACGCACTTCTTGTTCAGAAATTCACAGAGTTTCATTCTACGACACTCCAAGATACCCGGCTCGAACGGAGCCGGACCGGTTCATGCGGCTACTCTTCTTCGGCCGTCGCTCTCCTCCGCGGCCGCTTGTTCTTCAGGCGTTCCTTGAACCGAGTCAACTGGCGCTCAAGTTTGTCCACAACAAGGTCCACGGCAGCCGCCATCTTGTAATCCCGCACGTGCCCGACGAGCACCATACCCCTAACGCACGCCACAATTATCTCTGCGGTGTAGTGGTCGCCTTCAGCCGAGAGCACGACCTCAATCTTCTTGATCCTCTCAAAATACTTGGACATCCTCTCCGCGCGGTCGCGCGCGTAGTCCTTCATGTCGTCAGTGATCCGGAGATGTCTGCCGGTTATCGTCACGTTCATTGTTCTTCTCCGTATTGCGTGTCGCGCTACCGGCCATCCGCAAGCCTCTCGCCGATGCGCACGTCCAATGCCGATATCGCGGAAATCTTCCTGGCGGTCACATTGAAGTCGTAGGGCACGCGGTGGTACTCGATGACTCTCCCGTCAAAGGTCACGTAGCAGGCCCTGTTATCCCTGTCTCGCGGCTGACCGACGGACCCGACGTTGATGACCATCTTGCCCTTGTCCGTGACGTCGTACTTCCCGCCAAAATCGGCCGGCGCAAGAAACTCGCTCTTGGCGGTTATGATCCCCGGCTCGTGCGTGTGACCCACGAAACAGAGCGTGCGGAACCGCGAGAAGATGTCCTTTATCTTGGGCGGCATCTCGTCAACGAAGCTCTCCGTGTCCGAGCGCAGAATGTACTCCATCGTCGGGTCGCGAGGGGAACCGTGGACAAGCAGCCAACCCTCGAGTTCCGCGGTGGCCGGCAGGGACGAAATGAACTGCCACTGGCCCTTCTTTTCGCGGCGGCTCAACAGCGAAGGCTTGAGCATGGACCGCGTCCAGTCGATGGCGGCCTTCGCGAGCGGGTTGAACCCCAGCGCTTCACTCACCGTGGCCTCGTCGTGATTCCCCATGAGGCATGTCTTGAACCGCATGCACTCGGCGACGCACTCTGCGGGGTTCGGGCCGTAGCCGACGAGGTCGCCAAGGCAGACTATTCTCTCGGACAGCCCCCTGCGCCGGATATCCTCGAGCACGGCTTGCAGCGCTTCCAGATTCGCATGGATGTCCGATACTATCGCGTACATAAACCCACACTATACCACAGCATATGTGGCCGGTCAAGAGAAAAGTGTCAAGTACTCTTCAGCGATCCGCCTGATCATCGCCTCTTTCGCATACGCCTCCGCGCATCTCTCGCGACCCTCGCGACCCATCGACCGCGTCGCCTCGGGATTCCCGACCGCGGCCAGACAGGCGGAGACGAATCCGTCGGCGTCACCGGCCCGCACGAGCCAACCCGTGCGTCCGGGAACAACGACCTCATCGGCGCCGTCGATATCGAACGCCACGACCGCTTTTCCGCACAAGTGCGCCTGCGGCAGCACGCGGGCAAGGCCCTCGCGCAACGAGGCGTGGATCACCAGATCCATCGCGGCGATCATCTTCGGCACTTCCCGCGGATCCACGAGCCCGGTGAATACTGTCCGGTCGCCGATCCGCAGACGGGACGCGAGCGATTCGATCTCGCCGCGGAGCTGACCGTCGCCCACGAACACGAATCGCACTTTGGGATGACGTTCGAGTATCCTCGGCGCAAGTTTCAGTATGAACTCGTGCCCCTTCAGCGGCGCGATACGGGCGACCACGCCGGCTACGAATTCGTCATCGGCGATTCCCAGTTCCGACCTCATCTTCGCCCGGTGAGTCACGCTCTGCAGGAACGGCCGCGTGTCCATGCCGCTCCGGACCACCATCGCTCTGCCTCCGGTCATCATGCCCGCCTCGGTGGCCTGACGCTTCATCGCATCGGAAACGGCTATGAACAGGTCCGTACAGCGGCTGACAGACCTCTCCGCCAGGACGGCAAGGCAGTTCAGGCCTTCCGATTGTGCCCTGTGGAAAGGCAGGCCATGGATCGTATGCACCACAAAAGGCACGCCCGCCGCCCGGGCCGCCAGGCGCCCGAGTATGCCGGCCTTGGCGCTGTGGGTATGCACGATATGCGGCCGGCATTTGCGTATCAGGGCGGAGATCTCAAAGTACGCGGCCGTGTCTTTCCAGGGGGATACTTCTCTGACGAGGTGCGGGACGACGAATATCTTGCCGAGCTGTCTTTCGGCCTCCGCCGACATGCTGCCTTCCGGACCCGCCTGCGGGCCGGCGGCCAGCCAGACGTGAGGGAAGCCCTTCTCGCGCAGCCCCGCGACGGTGAGGATCGTGTTCTCCTGCGCGCCGCCGACTACGAGCCGAGTGATGATGTGCAAGACGCGAAGCCGGTCTTGCCCCGGGTAGGGAATGCGCACAAACATCCAGTCCTGCCGTATCTGACCACCAGGTCGGGCTGTTCGACCAAGGACTATTTTCCGCCCGAGTCGCTGTCTCCCTGCGTACCATCTCCGGCCTTGTCTCCCCTCCCTTGCGTGCTGTCCCCGGATTTGCCCCCGCTCCCCTGCACCTTCGACTTCAGGTTCAACAAGAACTGCTCCGCCTTGTCGGAATATTCCCTGGGAAGACCGACAATGATCGTCTTCATCCCGGCAATGAGATACGGAGCCAGCACCGATTTTCCAAGGGATTCCTGCAACGGCTTCAAGGAATAGTATGTACCGACCATGAGAACGGTACCGGCGATCAAGAGGCTCTTTACGACTCCCAGGAGAGCGCCCAACAACCTGTCCACCTTTTTCAGCTTTGCGGCCTTCAGCCCCTGCTCGATGATCCATGTCACGAGAAAAAGGACGATGTAAGTCGTCACGAAGATGAAGACATAGGACAAGACGTTTGCCGCCGCGGGGTTTTCAATCACACGTTCCGTGAGCCAATTCCCGACGGGGGCGTGGAAGAAGATGGCCGCGTAAAGCGCCACGCAGAACGTCACAAGCCTGGCGATCTGCCACAGGAGCCCGCTCAGCGCGCCGAGAAGCGCGCCCACGGCGATCAACACAAGAATCGAAATGTCGATCCAGTTCATGCGTTTTGCCCTGAGAGGGCCTCCGGCCAGACCATACCCACTCCGTACTGCAATCCGACAGAACTCTGTTCGTTTGACAAGATTCTCTCACCGCAAAGAACGCAAAGCGCGCAAAGTGCGAGAGTCTGTTGCAGGGCCGAGTTCTTTTCGCTTTGCGCTCTTTGTGTGCTTTGCGGTTGATTCGGCTACGGCTCTGCTGCACTGCGACGCTCGGAACTCGCCGCCGGGCCGCTCAAAGACGTTCCGTGTTTCTGCGATTCCGTGTTTCCGTGTCCCTGAAAGCGACGTCGGTTGTCGAAAGAAAACGTCGAATCTTGTCTGCCGTTTCCGGCATAGAGTACGGCTAGTACGACACGCTCACCAACGTCAGCCCGCGGGCGGGCGCGTTCGGCCCCGCCTTGCGCCTGTCACGCGATTTCAGAATGTCCTCAATCTGGTCCGGGTCGAGCTTGTCCTGACCGGCGAGCACGAGTGTCCCGACGATTGCGCGCACCATGTTGTAGAGGAAGCCTTCACCATGCGCGTCGACGACAATATACTCTCCATGCCGCTCTATTTCAAGGGTTTTGAGCAGGCGCACTGTACTCTCCTTTGTGCGCGCCTCGCTGCAGAATGCGCGGAAGTCATGTCTGCCCACGAGTCGCGAAGCGGCCGCCTTCATCTTACCCAGGTCGAGCGGCGAGCGAACGTTGTATACGCGGTTGCGCTCGAGCGCCGGCCGCGCCGGCCTGTTCAGGATCACGTACCGGTACAGTTTCGACCGCGCGTCGAACTGCGCATGAAAATCGTCAGATACCGCCTCCGCGTGCGTCACGGTTATGTCGGTAGGAAGGTGCGCGTTCAGAGCGTGTACGAGCCGCGCGGCGTGAACTGGAAATGCGGCCTTCACGTTCGCGACCTGACCGACCGCGTGCACGCCTGCATCAGTCCGGCCAGCGCCCTGGACGTGGCACCTCTCACCGGTCAGCGCTTGGACCGCCCTTTCCAACTCCTCCTGGATCGTGGGTTTCCCGTTCTGGCGTTGCCAACCGGCGTAGCCGGTGCCGTCATACTCGACAGTCAGACGGACATTCACCTTCTTCTTCAACTTCGGCGCCTCAGCTTGTGTGGAAAGCGACCGGAACAGGCGCGGCAGGCAGGCGCACAACACGCGGGAATCGAAGAAGCGCGGTCAGCGGAAAGGCGGCACGCGCGGTACTTCAGGCTAGCGGCCGTCGCCCGCGTCCTTCGACAGCGTGCTCTTTCGACTGCCCACGTCGGAGACGCTCGTGCCAAGCCTGGCCTGTCGCCAGTCTGAGAACTTCTGTTGCTGTGCAGGATTCAGGTGTGTATGAATATCATTGAAGTGCTTTTCCTGAGCATCGTTCAAGGCGGGACCAAGGTTGGCCCGATCGGCGGGCTGCCTGGAACCGTACTGTATCTCGAACATCTCCTGGTATTGCCTGTAAACGATACTTGAGACTTCGGACTGCTGGTCTGCGTTGAGCTCCAGCCAGGTCGTGTAGTGTTTGGTCATCTGTTCGGCGGACTGCATGAAGTTCCGGTAGGAGTCTTCGAGTTGCTTCTCGCGCAGGACATCGAGGACCGCGGTCTTGAAGGTCTCTCTCTCGCCCGGAGTCAGTTGGCCCAACGGACCCGTGGCCACTTTCAACGGCATGTTCTTCAACCAGTCCGCCCCGGCGCCTGCGGTCAAGGAACCGTCAGTCATTTCGCCCCCTGACTGTGTCGCGCGGGCAAGTTGGACTTCCATCCCCTTCTGTGCGTCACGCACCTCGCGCAACTCATGCTTCAGGCTCTCCAGCTCCGCCCGCAGATTTGCGACCCGCTCGGCGGTTTCCTTGTCGCGTGACGCTTGGTCCACACCCTCAGATGAGAGCGCGGTCGCTGTCACGTCAACCTCAGACACATGATTTCGGCCATCCTGGCCGAGATCGGACGTCTTTTGAAGGGATCCAACCGCGGATTCCACGCGGCTCAATGTCCGCTGCAGACCTTCGAGTTCCACGATCGCGGACTGGAGGCGTGAGTGGAGAATGACGAGGGCGCTGAGCAAAACCACGCAGAGCACGAAGAAGGTGCCGAGTGCCAGTCGCGAATCATGCGTGAGCATCAGCCGTCATGCCTTTCTTCGCCCAGCCACGGCCAGCCAGAGGCAAGCCGGAACCAGGAGAAGTGCGAGAGGAATTGACAAATCCGGAGAATGCTGC
>JAVHLO010000224.1:824-6008 GCA_031082105.1 Planctomycetota bacterium | reverse complement strand
AACGCTTGAACGGCTCAAGACCCACGTCAACAAGTGGCTCTTCGGTGCGCCCCATGCGGCGGATTCCAATATTCAGTCGCTTTCGCCCCAGATACTGGAGCGGCTCGACGATGCCGTGCGCTCTGCCATAAGGTTCCCCGAGCTCGGCGTCCCCAGGTCGGTGCTCTCGACGTCGCAAGCCGCCGCGCCGCGCGTCGACCAGCCTTCGGCGTTCGGATTCCGGGTGGTCCAGGTACCCGGCGCCACGCCGCCGGCCGGCCTGATCAGCATGCTCAACCCATTCCTGGCAGCCCCGGGAAAGACATATCCAAGCCTGTCACTCCAGCCGATACCGATGCACAAGGACAAGTGGGCCGCGGTCCGCGCACAAGTGGGCAGTCTGGCAAAACAGCTCGCCGCCCTCCGGGCGGTCGGCGTCGACTGCGTCTTTGTCTCGCCCATGCAGAACGAGGTGGTCGGCCTCGTCGATGAATACGGACACCCGACCGCGGCCTTCTATGCGATGCTCGTCATGAACCGCATACTCGGCGGCAAGACCTATGACGCGAGGCCCGTCTTCGGCCGCGAGGTTGCCCACATGGTGTTTCACGGCGCCACCGAGAGTGCTGTGCTCTTCTGGCAGGCGGAAGGCTCGGGCGCGTCACCGCTGCGGGTCCCGGTCTCGCTCGATGGCGACGTCCGCGTGCTGCAGCTCGACGGCTCAGAGTTGAAACTCAGCGAAGACGGCGGAACGCGGTACGCGGAAGTATCCGACGTCCCGTGCGTGCTCCTCGGAGTGCAGTCTTCGTTCCTCCAGATGCAGCTTTCAACCGTCTTTGCCCCGCTGACCATAAACTGCGCTGAAGGTCGGCAGCGAGTTCAGCTCGAGGTGACCAACACGTTCACAGGCAGCACGGTGGAGACTCTCGATATTCGTATCATGTTCCCGCCCGAGTGGTCGGTAACGCGCACGATGCGGACGGTGGTGCAGCTCGCCCCGGGCAACACGGCAACGTTGGTCACCGAGATCGCGATGCCGCTCCGCGAGACGCTCGGCGACAAAGAGATTGAGATAGATCTGTGCGCGTACGTTCGCGGCGCGAAGTACGTTGGCCGGGTCGTGCGCAAGCTCACGGTCGCGTCGGAGATCGATACCGCACTCGAATTCGACAAGGATCCCGCCGGCAACGTGACCGCGCTGTCGATCCGGGTCGACAACATCGGAGAACGGCACATCGATGCGAAGGTTTACGTTCAGATTCCCGGGATGCCGGAGCGCGAGATCGCCGTCCGGTCCCTCGCTCCCAGGTCGTTCCGTGTGGCCAAGGTGCCCGTCTCCAGCCAGGCGGACCCGCAGGGCGAAGTGACGGTCCATCTGGTCGAGGAGGGCGGAAGGCGTCTCTTTCTCAACGACCGGATTCGGTTGCCGTAGTTTCCCGTGTCAGCAGGATCTCGAACACGCTACTGCGTGCCCGGCGTTATTGGCGACCGCGGCTTTCAATCCATGGATTGCACGGATTTCACAGATTCGTGCTAGGAATTGAGTCACAATACCCCGTACGCGAGGCTGCGCTTTGCGTCCTTTGCGGTTTCGGCGCTGCATGAACATGCTCCTGGCAATCGATATTGGGAACACGAACACCGACCTCGGCATTTTCAAGGGGTCAAGGTTGCTGTGCCGCGACAAGATCCCCACGGCCTCCGCCATGGAGATGTCGCGCGTCTGGCGCGCCCTCAGGCCGCGGAACGGTCCGGCGCGGTACCAGGCTGCCCTTGTCGCCTCGGTGAACCCTCGGGCAACCAGGGCCGTTGCAGGTTGGGCAAGACACGAGCGATTCGGCGAGGTCGCCATCATCGGCAAGGACCTTCGGGTTCCGATCACCGTGCGAGTCAGACGCCCTTCCCAGGTCGGCGCCGATCGATTGCTCGACTGCTTTGCTGCGCTGCGGCACGCGCGGCCGCCTTTCATCGTGGTGGATGCGGGATCCGCCGTGACGGTTGACGCGGTATCGCAGGCCGGCGAATTCCTGGGCGGGGCCATAGCGCCCGGCATACGACTTGGCGCCGAGGGACTGCACCGGTATTGCGCTCAGCTTCCTCTCGTCGAGACGGCCGGATGGATATATGAACCCCGCCTCTGTGCCCGCCGTGCCGGGAAGATTCGCGCGACTCGCCGCGTTCCTGCCATTGGCCGCGACACCGTTGCCGCGATGAAGTCCGGCCTGTTCTGGGGAACCGTCGGGCTCGTTCAAGAGATCATTGAGCGCATCGAGTCAGAGCTGCACACGAGATGCGTCGTCATCGGGACCGGCGGCGACATCCGCGTTCTCGCGCGCCATCTTCGGCGCCGCGTGATGGTCGTCCAGTCTCTCACGCTCGAGGGCATTGTTGCGACATACCACCATGGCCACTGATGCCTGCCGTGCTCCGTTTTGCGTAGAAACGACAGCGCCCGGCAGGGGCGCGATAAGCGTCATCGAAGTCGTCGGAGCCGCCGGCTGGTCCCGCGTCAAGAAGCTCATCCCCGACAGGAATTTCGCGCGGTGTCCCAGGATCGCACTCGTCGACCTTGTCGGGCACGCCGGCCCCATAGACCAGGCCATCGTCGCCCACGTCCCCGCAAGCAAGTCATTCACCGGTCATGACACAGTCGAAATAAACATTCACGGCGGCCCGGCGTGTGTCGGGCGGCTCGTGGACGCCTTGCGCAGGCTCGGCGTGCCCCTCCGCGGGCGCCGAGAGCCGGCCTTGCTCGCATTGAAGTCCGGAAGACTCGATCTGATACAAGTCGAGGCGCTCGACCTGCTGTACGAGGCGACCACCTTCCGTGCCGCATCGTTTCTCATGCGACAATTCAAGGGAGCTCTCTCCGCGGCGGTCAATCGAATCCTGCGCCGTCTGGAGCTCGCTTCGGTTGCGGCCGGATGTGCCAGCCGGCGAACGGTATCCCGCAGATGCGCCGCGATCTTACGCAGCATCTCGCGGCTTCGCGCGACTGCCGATCTCGGTCTCGCCCTCGCAGAGCCGGCACGGTGTGTGATCGCGGGCGAGCCGAACGTCGGCAAGTCGTCGCTGTTCAATGCCCTTCTGGCCGTGCCGCGCGCCATCGTGGACCCGGAGGCCGGCACTACCCGCGACCACGTGCAAGAGATCGCCTCCCGCCAGGGGATTCCATTCATGCTGATCGATACCGCCGGAGTCGCTTCGATGGGCGAAGACCGCCGAGGCGCCGCGCCCGTGGATGATGCGATCCGCAGGGCGGCCGAGGCAGACTCGCTCGAGCAGATACGGAAGGCCCGAGTGTCTCTCTTCGTTGTCGATGCCCGCGTGTGCGCCGCACATGCCGACGCGACCGTGCCGCAGTCAGTTGTGCGCCACGTCAATGCAAAGCGCTCCGTCGTAGTTGTCAACAAGATCGACCTGCTGAATGCCCAACAGCGCGAGGTAATCGCTGAGAGTCGCTTGCCGCACCCGGCTCAGCCGCAAGTGATGGTATCCGCGCTGACCGGCGAAGGCCTGGACCAGCTCCGCAGCGCGATAGTCACCGCGCTCGTGCCCGCGTCGCCGCCCGTACCGGACGCGGGAGCAGGCGTGTTCACGGCCCGGCAGGTGCGCATCCTGCTGCACCTGGAAGAAGCCGCGCGTGATGCGGCCGCGGCGGCGGGGCTTCAGGCAGGCGGTACGCGCCCTGAGTTGCGACGCGCCATCGTTCTGGCGCGGTCAATGATCCTGGGAAAGGCTCACTGACCCGAGTTATTCACGAAATTCGATTTGCTGGAGGATCGCTATGCGCCATGTATTGACCGGATTCGTCGTTGTTCTCGCCTGCGCCATCACGGCGCCGGCGCAACAGGAGCAGCCGCAGCCGCCGTTCGACCCGGAGAAGGAGGCGGTCGGTGTCGTCGAGCTGCTGGTCAAGGAAGAGTTCGCGGCAATCACCGCGCGGTTCGACGCGACCATGAAGGGCCTCTTGACGGCCGAACAACTCCAACAGGGCTGGAAGTCGCTGCTTGGCATGGCTGGTCCCCTGGTCAAGATCGGCGACACGGGGATCGAGAAATCCGGTGAGACGGATGTTGCGACCGTGGTGTGTGAGTTCAAGAACTGTCCCCTCTCCGTGCGGGTGGTCTTCAACGCGAAACGCGACATCGCCGGACTTCTCTTCATGCCCGTGGCGAACACAGCCCAGTACGTGACGCCGGACTATGCGCGGCCGGAGAGCTACACTGAGAAAGAGGTGACGGTTGGCTCTGGCGAGTGGGCGCTGCCCGGCACATTGACCATGCCCAAGGAGGGGAGTCCGCATCCTGCCATTGTCCTCGTGCACGGCTCCGGTCCGCACGACCGCGATGAGACGATCGGGCCGAACAGGCCGTTCCGCGACCTCGCGTTCGGTCTTGCAACGCTGGGGATTGCCGTTCTGAGGTACGAGAAGCGCACAAAGGCGCACGGCGAAAAGTTCCTCACGATCATGGCGGAGACGACCGTGAAGGAGGAGGTGACGGACGATGCCCTGGCCGCGGTGGCCTTGCTGCGCAAGACGGAAGGGATCGACGCAGGCCAGATATTCCTACTCGGCCACAGTCTGGGCGCGATGCTTGCGCCGCGCATCGCCGAAGGCGATCCCACGCTCGCCGGCATTATCCTGATGGCGGGGCCCACGCGGCCACTCGAGGATCTCGTGCTCGATCAGACCGCCTACATACTCGGCCTCGACGGCGAGCTGTCCAAGACGGAAGAGCAACAGATCGCAGAACTGCGCAAACAGGCGGCGAGAGTCAAGGACCCAGGCCTTTCTCCGGAAACCCCCGCGGCGGACCTGCCTTTGCGGTTGCCGCCGAAGTACTGGCTTTCGCTGCGCGGGTACAGGCCCGAAGAGACCGCGGCAAGGCTCAAGTTGTCCATGCTCATTCTACAGGGCGAGCGTGACTACCAGGTGACGACGGCCGACTTCGCCTGCTGGAAGAAGAGCCTTGCAGGACGCACTGATGTCGAGCTCAGACTCTACCCGGCGCTGAACCACCTGTTCATCGCCGGCGAGGGGAAGTGCACCCCTGTCGAGTATTCGAAGGCCGGCCACGTCGACGCGGCAGTGGTCGGCGACATCGCCGCGTGGATACTCAAGCGCTGAACCGCCTGCGTGCACTGCCCTACCCGGGGGCGGAAGCGGCCGCGCGGTCACGATGCGATTCTTCTTGACATCAC
>JAVHLO010000224.1:0-814 GCA_031082105.1 Planctomycetota bacterium | reverse complement strand
TCATACCGCGAAAGAGATTGTGACTGGCGACCCTCTGGAAGACGGTCCCCTTTTTGAGGTCAACACATGAAGATGCGCGAAGCTATGAGGCTCTTTCTGTGCTTTGGCGTGCTCTGTATTGTTGCTGCTATGATCGGATGCCAGGCGGCGCAGGAGGCGTACTCCAGGACGTTCTCCAACTGGAGGTTCGAGCCGACCGGCTACAGCATCACGTCGCCTTACGGCAAGTACATCTACAAGCACAGCCAGGAGCCGGCCAGCTGCGAGAAGAAGCTGACGTTCGGGTACGGCTTCGAGGAGCGGACGCTCATCGACATCGGCTGCGACGGCGCAGTCGATACCGCCGAGTACAAGTCCCGACGCTATCACCGCACGGACTCGGGATCGGAGGAGCTCTTCAAGGAAGCTGACACGCAGTTCGCATACTACGAAGAGAAGATCCTGGCGAGGCGCGCGCACGAGCAGTGGATCTCGATGACGAACGACGAGGTGGCCCGCCGCCAGGGGTTCTTCAAGAAGCCTTGACAGCACCGGAGTTCTTCGACAGGTTTTTCTGCGAGGCACAGCCAATGTCCACATTCGACGATTTCAAACACCTTGACATCCGGGTCGCGCGCGTGACTGCGGTGGAGAATCACCCCAACGCTGAAAAGCTCTACGTCCTCAAGATCGACCTGGGCGACTCCCAGAGGCAGATCGTCGCGGGGTTGAAGAAGCACTACCAGCCCGAGGAGCTCCAGGGTAAGCTGATCGTGGTGATAACGAACCTCCCGCCCGTGGAACTGCGCGGCGTGAGGTCCGAAGGGATGCTCCT
>JAVHLO010000223.1 GCA_031082105.1 Planctomycetota bacterium | reverse complement strand
GCCCCGAAGGACGCGCAGCCGATGCCGATAAAGGACACGCTCATCGAAGATGAGGTGAAGGACTCGTATCTCAACTACGCCATGAGCGTGATCGTGTCCCGCGCACTGCCCGACGTCAGGGACGGGCTGAAGCCGTCCCAGCGGCGAATCCTCATCGCCATGAACGACCTCGGCCTCACGCCGCGCTCGAAACACAGGAAGTGCGCAAAGATCGTCGGCGAGACCATGGGCAACTACCACCCGCACGGCGACCAGTCCATCTACCCCACGCTCGTCCGGCTCGCCCAGGACTTCGTCTGCCGGTACACGCTCGTCGATTCGCAGGGCAACTTCGGCTCCATCGACGGCGACCCGCCCGCCGCAATGCGATACACCGAGGCGCGCATGGCGGACTTCGCCACGCTCCTGATCGAGGACCTCGATAAGAACACGGTCGACTTCGTGCCGAATTTCGACGAATCGCGCGAGGAGCCGACCGTCCTCCCTTCGAAGTTCCCCAACCTCATCTGCAACGGCTCGTCCGGCATCGCCGTCGGCATGGCCACCAACATCCCGCCGCATAACCTCACGGAGGTGTGCGACGGCATTATCAAGGTCATCAACGACCCCGACGTGGCCGTCGAAGACCTCATGAAGATCGTCAAGGGTCCGGATTTCCCGACCGGAGGCTACATCTGCGGCATGTCCGGTGTCACGGAGGCGTACAAGACCGGCAGGGGACTCGTGACGCTTCGCGCGAAACTCCATACCGAACAGGCCAAGGGGGGGAAAGTCAGTATCGTCTTCACGGAAATCCCCTACAACGTCAACAAGACGCGAATCCTCGAGACCATCGCCGCCCTCGTCAAGGAAGGCAGAACCGAGAGCATCGCCGACGTCCGTGACGAGAGCGACAGGGAAGGGATCCGCGTCGTAGTCGAGGTGAAACGCGGCGAAGAAGAACAGCTCGTCATCAACCAGCTCTACGAAAACACGCCGCTGCAGGTCACGTTCGGCATCAACATGGTCGCCCTCGTGCGGAACCAGCCCAGGACGCTCGGGCTGAAGGAACTCCTGCAGCACTACATCGACCACCGCGTGGAGGTCATCAGGCGCAGGACGCAGTTCCTTCTCGAGAAGGCCGAGGCGGAGGCGCACATCCTCGAAGGGCTCGTCATCGCCGTCGCGAACATCGACGAGGTCATCGAGATCATCAAGAAGGCGCCGACCATCCCGGCCGCGGAGGCCTCGCTCGTCAGGCGGTTCAACCTCTCCGTGCTCCAGGCCCAGGCCATCCTGCGCATGCAGCTCCAGCGGCTGGTCGGTCTCGAACGCGACAAGCTCCTCTCCGACCTTGCGGCCCTGCGCGAGAAGATCGCCGAGTACCGCGCGATCCTCGCCGACAGCGGCCTCGTGCTCGACATCCTGCGCGAGGACCTGTACGAGATGAAGGAGAAGTGCGGCGACAAGCGGCGGACCGAGATCATCGCGGAGGTTCAGGAGTTCGCGAAGGAGGACCTCATCGCGGAGGAGGACGTGGCCGTGATGTTGAGCCACCAGGGCTACATAAAACGGATGGCCCTCTCCAGCTACCGGAAGCAGAGGCGCGGCGGCAAGGGGATCGCGAGCGCGGACATCCGCGAAGGCGATTTCATGGAGCGCATCTTCATCGCCAACACTCATGACTACATTCTCTTCTTCACGGATCTCGGCAAGGTCTACTGGCAGAAGGTCTACGACATCCCCGAGCTGTCCCGAGCCTCGAAGGGGCGGGCGATCGTGAACCTGCTGACCCTGGCGGAGGGCGAAAAAATAACATCGACCGTGCCGGTGCGGAGCTTCGACAGCCGCTTCCTTCTCATGGCCACGCGGCGCGGGACGGTCAAGAAGACCCCGCTCGAGGCGTTCAGCCGGCCCAAGCGCGGCGGAATCCGGGCGATCAACCTGGACGAGGACGACCGGCTCATAGGCGTGGTCGTCACGGGCGGAGACAACCGCGTCGTCATCGGCACCGACAACGGCATGTCGATCTGTTTCCATGAAAAGGACATCCGGTCGATGGGCCGGACCGCGGCGGGCAACCGCGGAATCAGGCCACGGAAGGGCGATTCCGCCCGCGGCCTGGTCCTCGTGGATGAGAACAAGACGCTGCTGACCGTCTGCGAACGCGGATTTGGAAAGCGCACGCCGTTCTCCGAGTACCGGCTCCAGAGGCGCGGCGGCACCGGCGTCGTCAATATCCGCACGGGCAACAGGAACGGCGTGGTCGTCGGCATGAAGTCCGTCGGCGAGGATGACGAACTGCTCATGGTGACGATCCGTGGGATGATGGTGCGAATCCCGGTCGGGACTGTGAGACAGACGTTGCGCAACGCGATGGGCGTGAAGCTCATCACTCTGGAGGAAGGCGACAAGCTCGTCTCCATCGCGAGCCTGGCGAGCGAGGAAGGCGCGAACGGCCACGACGCCACGCCACCCGTCGAAGGGGCCGCTGCGCCCGTGGCGCACAAGGGGGACTTCTCCGATGCCGGGCCCGCGGGCGATGAGACCGTGACGGATGAGGAGCCGGCGCCCGGCTCGGAATCCGACGCTGAGCCGGGGGAGGAAGGCGACGGCGAGAGGCTTGATTCGTAGTCACGCCGGTTCGTAGTAGCGACTTCAGTCGCTGGAACTGCGGGTTCGTAGTAGCGACTTCAGTCGCTGGAGGGCACGAGTGTATTCGTACCGCACTTTGACACCAGAGGAGCGGGATGAAGTCGTTCAACTGCGTCGCGACCGCGGATATCCCCTTCATTCCCCTCCCCACCTGTGGCGTGAAGGCGGGAGCTTCCTGATTACGGCAGCAACCTTCGAACACGCTCCAGTGATGAAGAAACCTGCGCGCCTGACCGAGTTTGAGGCCAGACTTGTCGAGACGCTTGAAGCGACCAAGCTGGAGATGGTGGGATGGGTAGTGCTGCCGAATCACTACCATGCTCTTGTCCTTGTTGACCGACTGGAGTACGTCGCTGCGGCCGCAAAACAACTTCATGGGTTCACGTCCAGATTGTGGAATATTGAAGATGGCAGCCGAGGCAGGAAGGTCTGGTTCAAGTATGAGGATCGCAGGATTCGGAGTGAGCGTCACCACTTCGCGGCCTTGAACTACATACATTACAACCCGGTGAAGCATAAGCACGTGGCGTCTCCGCTCGACTGGCCATGGTCCAGCGCGCACGTGTACTTGAAAGACATGGGTCGCGGTTGGCTCAGAGACAAGTGGAAGAAGTTCCCGATACTGGAGATGGGAAAGGGTTGGGATGACTGACAGGAAAAGGACCTCATGGTGCAGGAGACAGGGCAACGACTAAAGTCGTTACTACGAACGGAACGACTGAAGTCGTCACTACGAACGTGCTGGACGCGGCGCCTGGTTCGTAGTCACGCCGGTTCGTAGTAGCGACTTCAGTCGCTGGAATCAGGAACGACTGAAGTCGTTACTACGAACGCCTGTTCGCGCTACGCTTCTATGTCTACGATCGATCCCCGTCCGTCGGGGCTCGTGGGGTTCTTTTTTTTCTCTTCGCGTTCCTGTTCGCCGGCGCCGGATTGGCCGCCTTCGTAGGCGACCGCGCCTTTTTCGTCCTCGCGGATGGCGTCACCTTCGGCGGGCGTGGTTGCATGAACCGCGAGCTGGTCGGCGCGCGCGGTGTTCTGGGTCTCCGCAGAGCCGATGCCCAACCCCGCGCGATCCTGGATGTAGAACATGTTCTGGATCGCCTGGGCGGTGTCGGCATTGTGCAGCGTGTACTGCAGGTTGTAGGTGTGGATCACCATCCATGGCTCCTTCCGGGGCGACATCCATGTTGTACAATCCCCATTCTTCTATCGGCAGAAAGGGCCGGATTTGTTCACCCGCTGAGAGCAACTCAGGCCGCATTTCCAAAATCCAGAATCTAGAATCCAAAATCATGAGTCCGGTACGGGTGAGCCTCGTAACGCCCGCAGCAGCCTTGCTGCTCTGCTGCCTGGGTTGTTTCGGCGGAAGCGAGCCGCTCGTCATCTCGACCCCGCGCAAGGGCTGGCTGCTCGCCGACGAGCGGCTCAGGATCGAAGACGTGGCCACAACCGTGGTCGGCGACGAGCTGCGGTTGAGTATCGTCGTTGCCAATGTCGCGGACGCGGACGTAGAATTCGATTTCGCGGCGAAGTGGCTCGATGAGGATGAGAAACCCGCGGCGCCGATCGCGTGGACGGAGGCGAAGCTGAAGCCCGGCGAGACGGCGACTCTCGAAAGCGCCGCCCCAGCTGAACATGCGGTCCACTACGAACTGCTGGTCAGGCTGAAGTGACATTCTGCCGGCCTGGGGCAGCAGGAGCGCGGATTACGCAGCGCAGCAGAGCCGCAACCAGAGAACTGAAGAACGAAAGAACGGAAGAACAAAGGGACGAAAGACGTTGTCAAACTGTCGATGCTTTTCCTCGATTCGTGAATGATGCGGGCTAACCAAGCAGATCACGCCGTCCCGGCTCCTCAGTCGGTCGTCGCCATAGTGGGCCGGCCGAACGTAGGGAAGTCCTCGCTCTTCAACGCACTCGTCGGCATGCGCGCCGCAATAGTCGATCCCACCCCCGGCACCACTCGTGACGCCGTCGCCCGCACCGTGACCGAAGCCGGCAGGACTTTCGAGCTTGTCGATACCGCGGGCATGATCGGCGACGCGGACGACAAGATTGAGAAATGCATACAGCGGCAGGTGGCGCTGGCGCTGGAGACGGCGACGCTCGTCGTCTTCGCGGTCGACGCGTCGGAGGGTGTCACCGGCGCCGACAACCGGATCGCGGCCCGGCTCAGGTCAGCGCGCGCGCAGGTGGTCGTCGTCGCGAACAAGATCGACCGGAAATCCGCCATGTGGACCGTCGCCGAAGTCCACCGGCTCGGGCTGGGAGAGCCGTTCCTCGTCTCCGCCGCGCACCGGACCGGAATCCGCGAACTCAAGCGCGCCATCGCGGCGAGGCTGCCGCAACAGACGGTCTCCGTGCCTGCTGCGCCGCCCGTGATACGCATCGCAGTGCTCGGACGCCAGAACGTCGGCAAGTCGACCCTCGTGAACCGGCTCGCGCGCCAGGAACGCGTGCTCGTCGATTCCACGCCCGGCACCACCCGCGACGCAGTCGAGGTCAGGTGCGGGACCGGTGACGCGGCGTTCATCGCCGTCGATACCGCCGGGCTCAAGAAGAAGGGGACTGCGCAGACGACCATTGATCTGTGGTCGAGGCACCGGACCTTCATGGCGCTCAGGCAGGCCGACGTCGCGCTTTTCCTCACCGACGCGACCGAGAAGATCGGCGAGATCGACAAGCGCATCGCCGCCGATATTGTCGAGAATACCGTGCCATGCGTGGTCTGCGTCAACAAGTGGGACCTCGCGCGCGGCAAGGCAGTGTCGTCGGACTACCGCGCGTATCTCGACCGCATGCTGCCCGCCCTTTCGTTCGCGCCGATCTCCGTGATGTCCGCGCTCGACGGTACGAACGTCGCGAACACGGTCAAGGTCGCCCGCGAGCTTGTGAAGCAATCGAGGACGCGGATCGGCACGGGCCAGTTGAACCAGGTGTTGCGCCGGATAACGGAATCGTATTCGCCGCAGTCGGTGGACATGGGGCTTGCCAGGGTCTACTTCGCCACGCAGGTCGGCGTCGCGCCCGTGCATATCGTCCTGTTCGTGAACAATCCGCGGAAATTTTCCCGGCGCTACCTGAGTTTCTTGAAACAGAGACTGCGTTCCATGCTTCCGTTCGCCGAAGTGCCTATTCGGCTGTCGCTACGGGGCCGTCCCGAGAAGCGGGATTTTTGCGAAAATAGGAAAGATTTTTCTTGACAACGTCCGATATATCTCTATAATGGCGTACTAATACTAGGCCCTGCAGCTTGCGGGAGTACTGCCGAGAGTGGTGTAGCTTGACGTTGCCCGGGCCGACCCCGGATTGTTTTGTTCTGCTTGTTTTTGGCACAGAGGTGTTTGTATGAGCACTCTGACTAAGGTCTTCGTGGCCCTGGTTGTTGTCGCGAGTTTTG
>JAVHLO010000222.1 GCA_031082105.1 Planctomycetota bacterium | reverse complement strand
CCCGACCCCGCGCCG
The DNA here is from genome assembly GCA_031082105.1 of Planctomycetota bacterium. Taxonomy (GTDB): domain Bacteria; phylum Planctomycetota; class MHYJ01; order JACQXL01; family JAVHLO01; genus JAVHLO01. The sequence continues at coordinate 6,047 of JAVHLO010000222.1, read as the reverse complement.
GTCGTCCACCTGTTTGGATATCTCGTGGTGCCTGCTGAAGAATTCCAGCGCCAGGTCAAGTTCGCCCCTGGCCAGGTATACATTCCCGATGTTGTTCGACACCATCCCCACGCCGCGCCGATTGCCTATCTGTTCGCTTATCTCAAGGTACTTGTTATGGAACTCCAGCGCCCGGTCAAGCTCGCCTTTGGCGCTGTACACATTGCCGAGCGTGATCGAAACCGCTCCAACCCCGCCCCGGTCGCCTCGAGCTTCGTAGTGTACCAGGACCTCCGCAAGGATCCGCTCCGCGGCGGGGAGGTCTCCCCGCCCGTGCGCGAAGACCCCGAGATTCCTCCTGCACATGGCGTGGAGTCTCTCGCGGTCCGCCTTGCCGGCAGACTTCGCCTCCGGCATGTTCTCGGTAATCTGCATCGCCTTCCGCGCGAGGCGCTCCGCCTCCACGAAATTGCCCACCGCATCGCCTTCCAGCCAACCCAGTGCCAGAAGCACCCGGACCTCTTCCGGGACCGCCTTGTCGGCCACATACCCGAGGGCGGACGCGTACAGCGCCTTTGCCTCCTCCACCTTCCCCTGTATATGCCGGTGACCTCCGAGCTTCCTCAGGAGTCGGGCCTTCGTCCCGGGTTCATCCGTCAGGGTGAGTGCGGTTTCGAGGCTGTCGATCGCTTCTTGAGTGTCTCCTTTGAGCGCAAGCGCCTCCGCGCACTTTTCCATCAGCGCGGCCTTGCGTCTCGACAGGGCGAGTGCGCGCTCATCCCGGTGTGCGGATGAGGCCATTGACGCCTGGATTCCCGCTTGCGCGGGAATGACAGTTCCCGGCCCGGCGGGAGCCTCGTCCTCCCGCGGTCGCCCGTCCCTGATTTCCCGATCTCCTGATCCCCCGATTTTCTGATCTCCCGATCTCCTTGTCCCCTGTTCCTCCCCCGACATCTCTTCGATGATGTGGATCCCCTCCTTGCAGCACCCGACGGCGCCGTCCAACATCGCCGCCTCGAGCGCGATGTCGCCCGCCTTCTCCCAGTGTGCGAGCGCGTTGTCCAACAGTCCCGCTTCGGCGTTGTGGTATGCCGCAAGTTGCACGAGCTCACCCGGCGCGCCTCCAAGCCGTTCCTCCATCCAGCGCGCGACCTTGCCATGGAGTTCCTGTTTCTCCTTCTTTGTCAACCTCCTGTACGCCGCGTCACGCAACAACATGTGTTTGAAGATGTACTCCATCTCCTGCTGGAGCATGCTTCCGCGCTGGAGGAAGATGAAGCCCGCCGCCTTCAACGCCGCGAACTCCGCGGTCACGCTGCGCATCGCGAGCTCTTCGACGGCCCCTTCCCAGAATACGCGGCCGATCACTGACGCGCGGCGGATCGCCTCGCGTTCGCGGCTCTCGAGCCCGTCTATCCGGGCGCCGAGCAGTCCCTCGAGCGAGTCCGGGATGACGGGCATTACCCTTGTCCCCTTCGTGGCGCCCTTATCGCCGCTCGAGGAAGCGGTCGGCTGTCCCGCGATCCTGCGTGTCCCGCCCGTGGCGGGTGAATGGGCGGGCAGCGCGTGGAGTCGCCACTTTCCGTCTTCCTGCGCGGCCAGCCCCTTTTCCATGATGTACCGCGCGATCTCTTCCACGAAGTACGGGTTCCCCGCGGTGCGGCCGATGAGATCCGCGAGGAGCGAATCCTCGACCGGTGCGCCCATCAGCCGTTCCAGAAGCTCGGCAATTCGGTCCTTTCCCAGTTCCTTCAGCCTGACCCTGGTGATATCAGCCCGCGACATGAGCCGCTCGCCGAACGGGCGTCGTTCGATCTCGTCGCGGGCGCTGATGAGGAAGAAGACGGGCAGATCGACGAGCCGCTCAAGCAGATGGACGAGCAGCGCCGCCGTTTCTTCATCCGCCCAGTGCATGTCTTCGATGTCGATCAGCAGCGGCGACATGGAACCTATCCGGGAATCTGTCGCCGGGACGGCGGCGTTACGGTTTCCGGACAGGCTTCTGCGCGCCATCGCCTCCACGAGCATCGTCAGCGCGTAGAAGCATTCCTCTCTGCGGCGATCTATCGGCAGCGCCATGATGCGCGCCTCGGGGAAGTCTATCCCGATCGCCAACCCGACCAGGTGCGTGAGGTTTTCAAGTTCGGTCCCGGCCTTCACGCGCCCCGCGGCCACGAGGTCCGACATCTCTTCGGAGATACATCGTGCGAGAGTTTCCCGGCAGAGATGCGCGGCCATCCCCGCCCTGATGTCGTAGCAGCCTCTGAATATCTCGCGAAACGGGCCGAGCGGCGGCGCGGCATAGGGAAGACAGCGGCCGCGAAGGATCTTCACCGCGCGCGGGTCGTCCGCGAGCCATTGGTGGAATTCATAGACCAGCCGCGATTTGCCCACCCCGGCTTCGCCGGTGACGATCGCGCAGCGGCAGCGGCTGTGAGTAAGCGCATCGTCGAAGAGCTCCTTCAGTCGCTGCAGTTCATCATCGCGGCCGACCATTGCGGTCGTCGGGCCGGTTCGCTGTTCGAGAAGCGACTTGACGTCCCGCGGGGCGACCACCTCGAAGGGCTGAACCGGTTCGCGACGCCCCTTGACGGCGGTTGGCGGGAGCTCGCGGAAGGTGAACCGATGTTGTGCGAGCTTCTGGGTCGCCAGTCCCACGAGCACCCTGCCCGGCGAGGCCTTCGATTCGAGTCTCTGTGCGACATTGACTGCGTCGCCGACAACGGTGTAGCCGCCCTTTTCGGTGGGTTTTCCTGCGGCGACCTCGCCGGTGTTTATCCCGATCCGCATCGCCATCTGTGTCCCGTGGTGGCGGTTGAAGCTTGCGAGCGCGTCCTGCATCTCGAGCGCGCAGAGGATGGCGCGCACGGGGTCATCCTCGTGCGCCGTCGGCGCGCCGAAGAGCGCCATCACGGCATCGCCGATGTACTTGTCGAGGTGACCGTTGTAGGATTCGATGATGGGCTCGAACCGCCGGAAGAGGTCCGCGGTGAGTTCGGCCGTCTCCTCGTGGCCGAGCTGCTCGGTCATGCTCGTGAAGCCGGAGAGGTCCGAAAAGAGGACGGTGGCGATGCGGTTCTCCCTGAGCGGCAGCGGTTCGGGCACCCTGAGCGGCGCGGCGCACTCGCTGCAGAATCTCGCCGTGTCCGGGACCTCGCTATTACATTTCGGGCATTTCATGATGGCACGTCACAATCCTGCACGGTGGAAACCGCCAATGAACGCGAATTCACGCCAATTTCCGATTCGGTATTCGCGTCCGTTCGCGTTTATTCGCGGTGTTCAAAGACTCGGCGCTTCATATTGCGACCGGCACTATTCACGAGTCAGGGAAAAGGAACGAAAGCCTGTCATTCCGGAAACCCCAGCCTGCCCAACGGCGTCTTTATGGCCGGAGTGAACAAATCAATCCCGAAGGTGAGGCAGAGAACGTGGACTTCAACCCCATCGTCCAGCCCGATTCTCAAGCCCACCAGCGGGCTTTCAAGCTGGACACCGGTCCGGGTGGAAGTCGTGCCTGCGCCCAGAAGACCCAGGTAGTCTTTCCCGATCCCCTTGGGACCGAGATCAGAGCTTGTCTTCGACTCTTTCAGAATCCAATTGGCGTAGGTGTTGCAGTTCGGGCCGGGCCACACGCGATAGGTATCTCGATGCGGGTATTCGGCCATGGACGTTTCAAGCGTATCGCTGATCCGCCTGGCCGCATCACCGCGCCATTCTCTCTCGATCCGATATGGCCCCCCACCGACCCCCTTGTCGGGGTGCAAGAAGTCCTTGACCACGCATTCCTTCTCCTTTACCCAGACCTCCCAGCGGTGCCACGCTTCCTCAGAAGGGTCGTAGACAACGAACCAGTTGTGGTCCGCGAACAAGCTCAGCCATCCGGGCAGGGTCGCGCTTCTCAGTTGCGCGGTGCATTCTGTCGGCGAGTCGGAAACCTGAGTGTACGCGCCCGTGGAACCGCATCCCGCCACCGCCACCGCGCACAAGACCGCAAACATGACGGCCATCGCGCGCGGGTTCCTGCCCGACTTCCGGTCGAAGGTTGACATCTCACCGAGCTCCAAATTCACAGTACACGGACAAAGGAGAAGACCCTGCACAATGCCATTGCGGCCAACAAGACACTCAAAAACACGGCGAGGCACAATCGCCCGACAAAATGCGGCAGCACGTGCGAAAACACCATTCCAGAGAGCCGCAGCCGGATTGGCGTCTTCTTCCAGGAAACGACGGCACTCCGCTGCGGCTACGTGCCTTACTACAAACCTTCATGGATAATGCGAGCCAGCGCTCCATGCTCTTTCGTTCTTTGGTTCTTCCGTTCTTTCGCTCTTTCGTCCTTCAGTTCCTTGGTTCCCCGGCTACTACCGGTTCGCCGCCCGGGCAGGAGATGCCGCGCCGTTCCAGCAGCGAACCCTCGAGCCGGTACAGTTCCACGAGCGCTTCAAGGTGCGCAATCACGGCCTGGACTTCCGAGATCTGGCTCGAGACTAGGTCCCGCTGCGCCTGTGCCACCAGGAACGAAGTCGACTTGCCGACCCGGAACTTCTCGGTCTCCGCGCGGAGCGTCTCCTCCTTCAACTTCCGCGTGGCCGCGGTCGCCGCGATCTGCTCCTTCGTGCTCTCGGCGTCGACATGCGCGGAACGCACATCGACCTCCACGAGTTGCGCCATGTTCTCGAGGGCGATCTTCGACTGGTCGAGGCTCAGCTCGGCCCGCCGGTCACGCGCGCGCGCTTCGCGGTTGCCGATCGGGACCTCCATCTGCAGGCCCAGCAGCGTGTCGTAGCTGTCTCCGTCCATGTCCTCGACCGAGCCGCCGAACGAGTTCGCGTACCCCGTGCTGCCGAGCGTGATGAAGAGGTCGAGTCTCGGCAGCAGCCCGTTCCGGGTCTTGACCACCTCCAGCTCGCCGTGCTGGATGTCCAGCCGCGCCTGGTTGAGATCCGTGCGCATCCGGTTGGCCACGGCAACATGCAGCGCGACTCCGTCGAGCGCGTTTTCCGGCACGGTCGGCGCGGTGCTGACGGTGATTTCGCGGTTCCACGGGTCGGGACCCGGGAGGTTGAGCAAACGCACGAGCTGCAACCGGGTCTTGGTCAGGCTGCTGCGCGCATTTATGAGGTCTTCGCGCCGCAAGGCGACCTCGGCCCGGGCTGCGGCGAGCTCGGTCTCGGCCAGCTTGCCGACAGTTACGCGCTCCTGCGTTTCCGTCTGCTGCTGCTCGGCGAGCTTGAGCGAATCCGTGTAGATCTCGATCTGACGGAGGGCCAGGACATAGTCCCAGCATGTCTTCTCCACGTCCGCGACGAGCGTCTCCGCAACGCCGCGCAGTTCGTATTCCGAGGCGCGCGAATCCAGCCGTGCCTGCCTGAGGCTCGCCAGGTTCACGCCCAGTCCTGCGCCGTTCAGAAGCGATTGGGTGATCGACAGGCTCGTGCTCGAGGTGTTGTTTTCATCGTCGTCCAACTCGGCGCGGCCTTCCAACGCGATGGTTGTTCCCGTCGGGAAGAAAGTATCCAGCCCGATCGAACCGGAGTCGGAGTCCGCGGTGGTCCGTTCGGCATCGCCATCGACCAGCGCCGACTGATCGGTCACGGTACGCCTCCGTGACCATTCAGTGGACAACGTCGGGTCGAACGCGGCCCGCTCGACGTCTTCGCTCGTCCTCGTGATGGCCGGGTTGCAGCGACTGACCGCGAACTCCCGGTTGTTCTCCACGGCCATGAGGATCGCGCCGGTAATGGTCAAGTCGACAGGTCCGCTTTCGGGGATCGGCTGGGGCATGCTCGCGACCGGCTGGTCCGCGGCGTTCGACTCGCGCGCCGGGCCGACGTAGTCCAGGCGACTTGCGAGATTCTCGCGAGCGCACGAGCTCGAAAGGACGGCAATCATCCCCGCGAGGAGCAGGAAGAAAGAACTGGACCTTCCAGAAGAAATACGACGGTCAAAGCTTCGAAAACAAGCACCAAGCTCCAAATCCCAAGTCCCAAATAAACTCCAAGCTCCAAATCCCAAACGACCCGGCTCCGACAAATGAGGCGTGCGCGGCAGGTTGAATTTGA
>JAVHLO010000221.1 GCA_031082105.1 Planctomycetota bacterium | reverse complement strand
TCTTGCTCTCGCCCGCGCCACTCAACAGGAGCAAGAGCAGGAGCAGGAGCACGAGCAGGTAGAAGCTGTACCCCCGAAATCAAACCTGAAGCGGCACTACTTCACCCTTCGCCGCAACTCTTCCGCCGCGCCGCGCCAGGAGTCGTTGCCCTCCTTTGCGGCGGCGGTCTCCATGAACATGATGCCCCGCTCGAAGTCCGACGCGACCATCGCCATGAGGATCTCGGTGCGAACGGCCGGAGCCGCTTCCCTTTCGAAGAGCATCTCCAACTGAGGACAGACCTCGGTCTTCCCCCACGCCCCGACGGCGGAGATCAGCCGCCGCCGGGCCTCTTCCGTAGGTTCCTTCTCGTAGAGCGTCACAAGTTGCGAGAGGGTGTTGACCTCGCCCGACCGGCCCACGGCGAAGGCGAGGCGTGCCCGAACCTCGGGCACGGTCTCCTGTTCGTAGGCGCGAAGAAGACGCGCCCGGACCGCCGACATCTCCTCGGTTCGAAAACGCTCGGAACACGCGTCGAGCTGGTCCGCGGCCATGATGCGAAGCCCCGCATCCGTGCCGGTCTCAAGGACGTCTAGCATGAACTCCGCCATGGCGGGTCTGGAAGGAATGAGTCGAAGCAGGCGGAACAGCTCCTTGCGCTCCTGCAGATCCTCGTTCTTGACGAAGAGCGAGCGAAGCCCCGCCACGACCTCGTCGGGGACATCATCACCCAGTCGCCTCAGACCGATCCAGATCTTCCCGAACGTCTCTGCACGTTCCTCGGCAGCACAGGATTCGAACCGCAGCAGGAGAATGTCGAGTGACTCCAGCGCCTCGGGCGGCTCTGCATACGCCGACCAGGTCAGCCACTCTTCGAGTCTTTTTTTTGCCTCAGCGTCGCCCCCGGCTGTGGCCGCCGCCAGCAGATCGCGCATCGCTTTCTTCCCCTCCTGGCCGGCGTGGTCGGTCAACACGCAACACGTGTCCTCCCAGATCGCGTCTCCGGGCCGGCTCGATGCCAGGTAATCGGCCAATTCCCGAATACATTGTCCGCTCAGACTCCGTCCGGCGATCACCCTCAATGCGGCCGCTCTCACGGACTCGGACTCCTGCGAGTCGAGCGAGACCCTTAGCAGGAATGCGCGCAGCATGTCCGCAGGCACCGACTTGGACCTGGCAAGACCGGCGAGCAGCACGAGCCTGCACGTCTCGTTCCCCCAGGCCCAGAACCGTTGCTCCGCCAACTCGCCAAGATCGGCTCCCAACAGCTCCAGCCCCTCCATGGCGAGCAGCGCGGACCGGACCTCATGCCGCGGTATTGATGCCAGTTTCGCGGGCGACCCTGCCAGATCATCGCAGATGCCGACAAGCGCTCGCGCGAGGGTGAATCCGCCGGACACCGTACGCAGTATCTGCATCGATCGCCCGAGCTCGTCTTCCAGGAACTGTCTCTGCTTCTCTTTCCCGGCGCTCAAGAGCGCCGTATCGACCGATCCGTCCGCGGGACACCCCCGGCTCGCATTGTCCGCGCCTTCGTTCGCGTTGTCGGGCCCCGGGTCGGCCACGGTCGATTCGGAATCGGCCGACACGTCGCCTCTGCCCGACGGTTCTCGATCCCCGGACCCGCGCGACGACCGGGATTCCGACGGCATCGCGAGATAGCGGTGGACAAGCAGCCCCATGAGCACAAGCCACACACCGAAGACGACCAGCGCTATCCGCCGCAACATCGTCACTTCTCCTTGGTTTCCAGTGCCTTCAAGGCCTCCGCGTGTCTGGCCATCATCTGCTGAAACCCGGCCTCATCCAGCCGCTCGACATGGCCGTCCATGAAGAGCACATGTCTGCAGCCCTTCCGGTTCGGCTGGCTCTCGTGTGCGACAATGCACATGGGCGGCAACACGTCCATCGCGTTCTTGGGGAGGTCCGGCACAAACGTGTACTTATGAGGAGTTCCGCTGCACGTGCACTGGAGGAGCTTGTCCGCATCCGTCTCCAGCATCTGTCTCACCGCGCCCTCCGGATCGGCGGAAGGATAGTACTTCTCCTGTCCGTACTTCGAGACCCACAGGACAAGATAAAGACCGATCTGTTTGAAGTTGTTGGAGCAGTCCTTCCAGCGGGCCTCCTCTTCCGTGTCTTCCGTGTTGCCGGCCGACTTCGCGTCTTCCAGCTCACGAACTATCTCGTCAAGCCGTTCATCGGACGCAGTGGTCTCGGGAGGCACGTCCCGGGTCCCGGCCTCCGGTTGGACATTGCCGCCGGGCTGACCGGACACGCCATCCGTATCAGGCCGCTCGACGACGATCTTTGGCCTGGTCGGCACCGGCGCCGGACGTTTCTCCGCGCCACGCGCAATGGCCGCCTGCCGGTCGTCCTCTCGTCTCTTCTCTTCGAGCTTGGTCAACCACACATGTCCGGCGATCGCCAGCATAAACATGAGAACACCAAGCACGAAGAGGAACGCGTAGAAGCCCTTCGTTCTGCTCTCCCGGTCGCCCCAGCTTCCACCGCCGGTAGTCATGATCGTGTCTCCAAGGAGGAATCCCGAAGTTCGGCGCGCGGCCCCACGCCTGCCGGTTCGTCCTGCTTGACCCCGTTGAATATACATATACTCGCGCGCAAAAGCAAGTTCCGGCGGCATGATGCCGGCCCGCGGCAGGCCGCATTATGCTTGACCGCGATTCGATCCTCTGATACAGTCCGTCCATAGGCGGTCTCGGAGCGTCAGAACCGCAGCTTTGACCTTCCTTTCTGACCAGCGATGCATTCAAGGTCAAAGCTGCGGCTTTGACGCTCCAGAACATCGTGCCCCGTGTCCGGACTTCAAGACATGGACGCTTCTGACCTGGAAACGCCGAAGGTTGCTCACATGACGGAACCCGCAAACGCTCCCGCAGAGACCAAGCCCGAACCGACGACTCTCCCGACGAAGCCGACGTTCGGCAAGCCGCCGCAGGTGGAAGAGCTGGTGGACTACTACCTCAACAGGCGCGTGGCCGCGCAGGTCGTCAAGCTGCTGATCCACACGCCGCTGACCCCCAACCAGGTCTCGATCATCTCGATGCTCTTTTCGGTTGCCGCGGCCGGGTGTCTCTTTGCATGCGACCCGCATCTCGCCGCCCTTGCGGGCGGGCTGCTCTACATCGGGATCGTGCTCGATTGCGCGGACGGCCAGCTTGCGCGCGCGCGCGGCGGCGGCTCGCTCGGCGGGCGCATCGTCGACGGCGTCTGCGATTACATCTCGGGCATCGCGCTCTTCATCGGCGCCGCATGGTTCGCGTCGGTCCATGCGCCCGCGTGGACGCCCGTCCCGGTATGGGCGCTGGCGCTCGTGGCCGCGCTGAGCACGGTGCTCCACTGCGCGATGCAGGACGGACGGAAGAACGCGTTTCTGGCCAGGTTCGTGCCGAGCTTCCATGAGGGCGCAGAGCCGGGCGAGGTCGTCCTGAAAGAGCTCGAGACCGCGCGACAGAAGAAGCAGCGGCTCGACGCGGCAATGCTTCGCCTGTACCTTGTCTACCTGCGTTTGCAGGGCGGGCTCCACCGGCCGAAGCCCACCAGCGAGCCGACCGCCGCACCGGGTTGGGAATTCAAGCCGCCAGCGCGCTGGGACCTCTGCCTGATCAGGTTCTGGAGTTTCCTCGGTTTCACCACGCACCTGTTCCTGCTGGTGCTCGCGTGTCTTGCGTCGCCTGCCCTTCCCTACGCCGTCTTCTGGTACCTCGCCACCATTGCGGTCATCGCCAATGTCTGGATGGTCATCCTCCTGGCCACGGCCGGCCGTGGTAGAGAAACCGTGTCGCGGTCGTGAAGGAACGGCCGACACCCATCGAGACTATCGCACACGCCCGACTGAACGCAGCGGACAAACGCCAACCACCGGGTGAAATATTTCACATTTTGCAGACTCCACTTGATTTTTGAGGGCATTCCCGCTATAATATGTGTGGCGACAGGGAGATGGGAAATCGCAGACAATAGAAACGCCTGATCGGCGACAGGGGAAGGCCGGGTCGTGGCCGGTAGGCAAGAAGAAGCGTCGTGGTTGAATGCTGTTTCCCCGCCTTGAGGTGCGAGCAATGCGTATTGGCAAGTCGCGAGGCCGCAGCCACCGGACAATGGCCGGCGGAGTTGGTTTTCCTCCCGGCCGGCCGCGCCGTGAGTCGGGCGGCGGGCTGGTCCTGGCAATCCTGCTGATGGTGCTGCTCCCGCTGCTGATGTCAGTCGTTCAGCAGTCGCTCATTACACACGGGGAAGCGGTGGAGATGGAGCACACGTACCGCGCGCAGGCCATCAGCATCGCGCAGGCCGGGCTCGTGGACGCGCTCTCCTGGTTTCGCAGGCAGACCGTCCAGCCGGTGACCGTCTTCAATCCGCAATTCGACCCCGACGACGACCCACCGCTCCTCGACACGGACCTTCCTGGTGTCGGCCTTGTCCGCAGTCTTCCGCTGTCGACCGGCGCGCGTCGGTGGGGGCGATACGTCGTCCAGAACACCACGTGCAGAGACATCACCGCCGAACGCGGATTGACGGGCAACGGCATCGTGTGGTATCTCCAGTCGACCGGCATCATCTTCGGCGGCGACCCCGACGACCTCGGCCTCAAGTACATCGATCCTCCGCCGGACATTCTCCTCCGAACAAGCGTCGCAACCGAGATCCGAAGGCTGGCGATGAACCTGCCGATCAACGCGGGGATCCTGTGCGGATCGACGGGCGCGTCCGTGAACATCGCCGCCCGCGCGAAGGTGGCCGGCGGCGCGCTCGGGTTCGGTGTCGGCTACAAGACCGGCACCGGTGCCCCGACGGTCGCCGGCGAAGCCACCGGGATCGAGGGGCTCAAGGCGGTCGACCCCGGCGCCTTCGACACCAGCGTATTCGGTGTCTTCGCGGTCACGCAGGAGGAGCTGTTCCAGATGGCCGACATCAGTGTCGGGACCGTGAACGACCTCCCGAACCCGTATCCCGCGATGGCCCTCGTGTGCATCCAAGGCGACGCGGTCTTCGACGAAGACAGGCCGCTCACAGGCGGCGGGATGCTGTATGTCACGGGCGACCTGTCGGTCAGCGGCAACTCGAGCTTTTCTGGCTTTATCTTTGTCGAAGGTGACTACGACCAGCGCGCCACCGCCGTCATCTACGGGAGCATTGTCGTGAACGGCGCCGTGACCGTGGCGGGGGTCGGCGGCGACTTCACGGAGGTCTTCTTCGACAACGGCGCGCTCGAGACCGTCAGGATGCTGCTGGGCCGGTACCGGATATCGAAGCCGCCCCATATCGTCGAGATGCAATGCAGTTACTGCTTCGCGCAGGGCGTGCACGTGCTGTATTGCTGCTCCTCTTGCGGACGCACCTTTTGCGAACGGGATTATGTCGAGAACAAGTGCCCGAACTGCAATGAGATGACGGTCACTGTTATCTACAGGTACTGAAAATGGAGGCGGCCATGAGACGTCTTGGACCGTGTCGGCGGCTGAAACCCCGCTCCAGGCGGGGCGTCACGCTGGTCGAGGTGACCGTATGTCTCGCAATCATGAGCATACTCCTGCTCGGCATGGCGGCCTTCCTCGCGCGGGCTCACGAGGTGGCCAGGCTGAACGAGCGGAAGTCATACGCGGTACAGCGCGCCATCCAGATGGTCAACGAACTGAAATCATTCGTAGAGACTTCGGGCGAGGATGCGGCCATTCTCGACGCGTTCGATGACGGGATATTGACCAAGCCCGAATTGACCATCCAGACCGGAGTCACGCCGGACAGCCCCGTGAGCGGCAATGTCACGGTTCGCGGAGCCGCTTCACCGGGCACGCAATGGATGTACTCGCGGCGGATAAGCGTACTCGCACTGGTCGGCCAGGGCGGACGCGACGTGCGCCTCGTCACCGTGAGGGTGTTTCAGACCTCGGACGAGCAGACCGACGACATCGTACTCGCCGAGGTGGAGACCGTGATCCGGACCGCCGCGGAGACGTTCCCCGCCAGACAGGTCTATGACATCTACGTGATAGCCATCGAGAACGTGCCCGGCTGGTGGGTCTACATGGCCTATATCAAGCCCTTCATCGAGAATACTCTGGA
>JAVHLO010000220.1 GCA_031082105.1 Planctomycetota bacterium | reverse complement strand
TTCATGACGCAGGAGGAGTCCTGCAGGCAGGGACATCTTCCCTCCCTATTCCATCTCTCGAAGGGCCTGTTCGACCGCTTTGCGGTGCGGCCAGTTGTAGGGCGCGATCTCCAGTGCCTTCTTCAGGTCCGCGACGGCGCCGGCCTTGTCGCCCTTGGTCTTCTTCACCACGCCGCGGTTCGTGTACGCGGAGGCGAACGCGGGGTTGAACTCTATCGCCTTGTCGTAGTCGGCGATCGCGCCGCCAAGGTCGCCCTTCAACTGCCGCACAATGGCGCGGTTGTTGTATGTGTCGGGATGCCTCGGATCGAGTTTCAGCGAATCATCATAGTCCGTCATCGCCCTGTCCAGCTCGCCTTTCTCTTTCCACGCCATGCCGCGGTTGTTGTACGCCCTGGCGTAGTCCGGCTTGATCGCAATCGCTTCAGTGAAATCCGAGATTGCCGCGTCGAAATCGCCCTTTGCCTTTCGCGCATTGCCCCGGCTGTTGTAGAACTCCGGCACGCGCGGCTTGAGTCTTATCGCTTCGTCGTGGTCTGCGATCGCGCCGTCGAGTTCCCCCTTGTCTCGTCTTGCGAGGCCGCGGTTGTTGTATGCCTCCGCGAACTGCGCGTTGATCTCGATCGCCCGGGTAAAGTTGGAAATCGCCTCGTCCAGGTCGCGCTTGTCGTACCGCGCGAGGCCGCGGCTGTTGTAGGCCTGGTCATAGCGGGGATTCCGGCCTATCGCCTCGTTGAAATCGGCGATTGCGCCGTCGAGATCGCCTTTCTCGTGCCGGGCGAGGCCGCGGCCGTTGAGCGTCTGCGTATCGCTCGGGTCTATCTTGAGCGCCTCATCATAGTCGGAAATAGCCCCGTCGAAATCGCGTTTGCCGAACCGCGCGACGCCCCGGTTGTTGTAGGCCACCGCCATCCTCGGAAATATCTCCAGCACCTTGCCGTAGTCCGAAATCGCGCCGTCGTGGTCGCCCTTCTTGTCGCGCGCGAGCCCGCGCCAGAGGAGCCCCCAGGGGAAGTGCGGCCTGAACTTGAGCGCCTCGTCGAGCCGCGCAATCGCAGCGTCGAAATTCCCAAGCGTCTGCTCGGCCATCGCGGCGAGCCGCTGGAATTCCTCCGCGCCAAACGTGGTCTTCCCGTGCTTCTCGAGCATCCGGTCGCAGAATTCAACGAGCTCTTTTGGTTTCTGTTCCGCCAGCAGTTGCAGCGCCTTCACAAGGTCGTGGTCAATCTCCTCTTTCCAGCCGCCCAGGGGAGATGTTTCCGCCGCCTGCAGGTCTTCGAGCGCTTTCACGCGGTGCTTTTCCGCCTCCTTCAACTGCCCTTCGGGGTCGGGTCCTGTCCGCACAAGCAGTTGTTCGCACCGGGCCAGCCAGATTCTACCCCGGCCGGCCAAGGCCATCGCGTAACTGCTGTCCATATCAAGCGCCTTCTCGTAGCAATCGAGGGCCCTGTCGCCATCGAACATGCAATCGTAGGCTTCGCCCTTCCCCTGCCACGCTGCGGGCAGCATGGGACAAACCGAGATCGCCTCGTCGTAGGCGCGCAGCGCTCTCTCGACCGTGCTGCGCAGCGGGTCGAGCGGCCCTTCGCGGTACAAATACATCCGCGCGTTCTTGACCAGCGTATCGGCCGCGCGCACCGTGTCCATCGCTTTCTTTTCCAGGTCCGCCTGCGCGAGTTTCTCCTCGGCACACTGCCGCTCCTCATCGAACCGGGCCTGCGCGGCGGCGAGTTCGCGGTTCACGCTTTCGAGCAGGGCGTCCACCTCGGGGCCGTCCCGGTTCCCCTGTCTGGCGAGGAGGAGTTGCTCCTTCGCCTCCTGCCATTCGCGCGCGGCGATGTGCTGTTTTGCCGCAGCCAGGTTCTTCTCCGCCTCCGCTGCGCGGCCGGCGGAACCCGCGATAAGAGCGACAAGGGCAACGAGCCCGACAAGAACCGCCGCCACGCTCGGTATCACAACAGCCTTTCTCTTCCGGACCTTGCGCCAGAAACGCTCGACGCCGGAGATGGGTCGGCCCAGTATCGGTTCTCCCTCAAGATACCTTCGCACGTCCTCGGCGAATTCGCCTCCGTTCGAGTACCGTCGCGACGGCTCTTTCTCGAGGGCTTTCAGGCATATCGTCTCGAGGTCCTTGTGCAGTCTCGGGGTAATCTCGCGCGGGCGAGGCGGGTCCTTATGCAGGATCTCCCACATGAGCGAGATGAACGAATCCGCCCGGTACGGGTATTTTCCGGTCAGCAGGGTGAACAGAATGACTCCGAGCGAATATACATCGGACGCCGGTGTGACCCTGGCCTGATCGCCGGCGGCAAGCTCCGGGGAAACGTAAAAGGGAGTGCCGATGACCTGACCGTCGACGGTCAGTCCGGACTTTTCGAGGTGCTTGAAATCCTTTGCAAGCCCGAAATCGGTCAGAAACGGCGCGCCGGCCGAATCGACGAGGATGTTGGCCGGCTTGACATCCCTGTGGATGATGCCCTGCGCGTGCGCGTGGCCGAGCGCGGCGCCGATGTCGCGCAGGATTTCGAGGCCACGCCGCAGCGGAACGGCCTTATGGCGCGCGGCGGCATCTTGCGGCGCGGCTTTGTCGGGCGAAGAGGCTGTTCCGTCGCAGCCGCGCGCTGCGGCGCGCTCCGCCGCGGTGGCCGCCCCGACTCGTAAGAGATCCTGAAGGGACGGACCTTCGATGTAGTCCATGGTGAAATAGTGTCTGGCACCGACGGCGCCGACGTCGTGGATCTGGACGATGTTGGCGTGGCGGAGCTTGGCCGCGGCGCGGGCCTCGCGAAGGAATCGTTCGATCTGGCGCGGATCGCTCTCGCTGTCGCCCTTGAGCATCTTGAGTGCGACGAGCCTGCGAAGCTCGCCATCCCAGGCCTTGAAGACGATACCCATCCCGCCCTGGCCGAGTTCTTCGAGAAGCTCATACCTGCCGAACTCCTCTGCGCCCTTTCGGACCGGCCGCAAGGCCGCCGCCGCCGCCGGGCCTTCCGGCACCGCAGTGCCCGCGGTGGAGATCGTCTGGCCGAGGTCCTGCGGTTTCAGCTCGGCGGAGCACTTCGGGCAGCGGACGATCGTCGATTCCTTTCTGCCGGGGACATTGAAGTGCTTTTTGCACACCGGGCAGGTCATTATTGTTTTGCGCTGGAGGAGCAGCACTTCTCGGACCTGCGCAGAAGTCAGGTATCCCTTTTTGACAAGAACCTCGCCAAGCTGCATGTAGACGCCTCGCTCGGCCATCTGGGCCTGGATGCGGAGACAGTCGTTCACCTTCTCCGCAGGCGCAAGGCCGCGCTTGATGAGGAGCCGGCCGAAGATACCATCCTCGTGCAGGGTCTGGGTGAGTTCCGCCGCCTTTCGGAACTTGTCCTGCTGCGCGCGCACCAGCTCATCGAGGGTCGGCCTGTCAACGAATCCGCGGGCAAGCAGTATCTCGCCCAGCGGCGTCACGCTGCCGGTTTCACGCAATCTGCGCTCTTGATCGGCGATGCAGTCGTCGAGCCGGCTTTGCGAGAGACAGCCCTTTTCGACCGCGATTTTGCCGAGCAGGAGGTCGAATTTGTTTGTCATCCGGAAAATCTTGAGAAGCCTGGCCAGGAGGCGTATTGCCCTACAGGTCCGCGAGCCTCTGCACGAACTGCCAGACCAGCACGATCGAGAGCCACAGGAAGAGGATCGAGAGTAGCACTTTCACCGTTCCCAGCTTGCTGCGGACGAAGTCGGCCAGCTGCCCGCCCTTCACTCCAAGCGCTACCACCGCGAAGACCGCCACCAGCGGCAGAATGAACATGAGGTTGTAGATCAACAGATAGAACAGGGCCCACAGGGCCAGCAGCGAATCCCCCTTGCCGGACTCCGCGATGATGGTCACTACCGGAAGCATCACCTGGCCGGTGCACGCCGATTCGAAGAGCGCGATCAGGCAGCCCATGACCACCGCAGCCGGCAGCACTGCGTTGACGTCCATCGACTTCCGTACCGTCGTATGGATCTTTTCCGTGAGAAACGGGCTTAGCCGGAGCACCATCTGGCTCGTTCGGCCCGTGCGATAGTAGACGATCGTGTCCCATAGCGAGAAGGCGGTCAGAAAGACGGCCAGCAGCGCCGCCAGTCCGGAGACGATCGTCCCGCCGACGAGCCCAACCTTGCCGAACCTTACCGCTTCGAATATGCCGAACATGAGCACGAAGTACGTGATGAAAACGCCCGCAGTGAAGCCCGCGCCCACGACGACGATCTCCCGACGCTTTCTACCGATGAAGACCAGGTAGTTTATCAGGAATACGAGCGCGGAGAACGCGCACGGGTTGACGCCATCGATGAGACCGCCCAGGATCACGGTGGTGAGGGTCGTCGCATCGAAAGCGGTCTTCATGTTCTCAAGGCGGGCCTGTCTCTCGAGCGCCTCGATCTCGGCCGGGCTGGGGGCCGCGTCGTCCAGGGTCGTCTGGGCGACGACAAGGTGTGCGAGCCCGAAGAAAAGGATAAAAGCGAAGGTGCGCGTCATACGCAAAGCGAAAAACCGAAAAGCGAAAAACGGGAAGCGAAAAACGAGTAGTTGAGGAGTGCGTAGTGCAGTCCAATGCTCGCTTTTCGTTCTTCGCTTCTCGGTTTTTCGTTCTAGCCGATGATCTCGTACATCTTGATTGTCTTCTCTTTGCCTTTGAGTTTCTCCGAGCTGAGCTGGCGGGCCTTGAACTTGCCGTGCAGCAGTTCGAAGGTCCGCTCGCCTACGCAGACCTTGCCCGGCGTGGCCACTTCCTCGAGTCGCTTGGCGATATTGACGGTGTCGCCCAGGATCGTGTACTCCTTCCGTTGCGACGAGCCGATGTTGCCCGCCACGACGGCGCCGGAATTCACGCCCACGCGCAGCTTGAATTTCGCCCCCGTCGTCTCCCGCAGCCGGTCCATTTCCTTCTGCATGTCCAGTGCGGCCTGGACGCCGAGCACGGCATGGTCTTCGTTTGCAACGGGCGCGCCAAAGACGGCAAAGATGCTGTCTCCCACGAACTTGTTGACGTGCCCCTTGTGCGTGAATACGACTTTGCACATCGAGTCGAAGAATTCGTTCAGCAGGTTGGCGAGCAACGCCGGGTCCATCTCTTCCGCTATCTTGGTGAACCCGACGATATCAACGAACAGCGCGGTCACTTCCGTGCCCGTCACTTCAAGGCAGACCGCCTTGCCGCCGGCGCTCTGCTGCATGATCACCTCCACGTGGTCGGGCGAAAGGAACTGCGCAAGGTTGCTGCGGCGGACGGCCTCGTGCGCGAGCTGCTCGTACAGCCTGTCCTGCTTGAGTCGGATGGCGACGAGGTTCGCAATGGCGCTGAGGAGCTCCAGGTCCTCTTCCTTGAACGCATACGTGTTCATCATGTTGTCGAGGTAGATGACGCCGAGCACGTCGTCCTTTTCCCAGTCGGAGAGAGGGACCGTGATGACGGACCGGACATTCTGCTGAACGATGCTGAGCGCGTTCTGGAGCCGCGGATCGTCGCGCGTGTCCGAAGTGATGAGGAACGCCTTGTTGCGAACGACGTGGTCCGCGATGGTCTTGCTTATTGCGAAGTTCTGGGTGGACGCCTTTTCTGGCGACCGGAACCGTGTGATCCTCGTCGCGAGCTCGCCGGTCTGCGGGTCGAACAACTGGATGGCCCCCCGCTCGGCATTGATGATCTCGAAGATGAGCATCATTGCCACTTCGAGGACGGCGTCAAGAGACGGCGCGCGGGCCACTTCTCTTCCAAGCTGATACAGTATGTAGAACTTGTCCACCTGCTGCGCCGGCTGCGCGGTCGGCACCTTTTGGCTGAGCTCCTTGAGTGGGATTCCCATCGCCAGCGACTGGCGCAGACCTATCCGCAAGTGTTCCGGGATGTCCTCGATGGACTTGCTGATGTCGGAGCCGCCGTAGAGGGACGCGATGATCTTGCTCTCCGTCATCGCTGATTCTTCCTTGCGCTTTTTCGGTTTCGCCTCCTCCTCCGATATGAAGGTGAAAGTCGTCGACCCGATTCTGAAGGTGTCGTTGTGCGAGAGCGGGTACTGTGTTTTCCCCTCTATCC
>JAVHLO010000021.1:14772-18197 GCA_031082105.1 Planctomycetota bacterium | reverse complement strand
CGTCGCAACCACAACGCTCTGGTTGCCCGTGGTGGACGTGTATTCCACCGTTCCCGTGGTGTTTGTGAGGCTTGCGATTCCGGCAACGCTGCCGCCCAGCTTGAGGAACCCGGCGCCGCTGAACACGACAGCGGCGGCGGGCGGGCCGGACGCGGAGGCGTCAAACTGACCGCCGACCGTCACGGTCCCGGTCCCGATCGACAGCGTGCCGCCGGAAGAGATCGTTGCGTTGCCCGTGACGCCGAGGGTGTACGAGGAGACATCGAGCTGCCTGCCCGGCGACCCGCCGAGGATCGTGAGGTTCCCCGCCGCCGTGGCGTTGCCCGCGAGGGTCGCCGTGTAGCCGGGGTTGTTGACCTCGAGGTGATGATACGCGGCGGCGGGCACGTTCTGGTTCGTCGAGGCGCTGACGAACGCAACCGTCGATCCCGTCGCGGCGGAGAGGGTGCCGAGCGAGGTCACGGCGCCGCCGAGCGCGAGTCTCCCCGCGCCGGCCAGGGTGGTGTAGCCGCCGGTCGCGTCGTAGGAGCCGTTCGCGTTGAATGTCCCGGCGCCGAGCGTCAATGTTGCGCCTGCTGCAACCGTCGTCGCGCCCTGCACTGTGACGGTCGTGGCGGCGACGTCGAAGGTACCGGCCGCGATCGAGAGCGCGCCGTTCGCGGTGAAGCTGCCGCCCGATGTCGCCGTCTTGCCGCTCTTGTCGATCGTGAGGTTGAAGTACGTCACGGGCGCGACCGTCTGCGCCGCCGTTGTCGAGAAGTACGAGACCGTACCGATCGTGTTCGTCAGCGTGCCGATCGCGGTGGTGCCGCCAAGCCGAAGAAGGCCCGCGCCTGAGAAACTCACGGCTCCCGAAGCGCTGTCGAAATTGCCGTTCACGGTCGCCGTGCCCGTGCTGAACGACAGTGTGCCCGTGATCGAGGCCGAGCCGGCAACGTTGAGCGTCGCGGAACCTGCGGAGAACGTCCCCGCGGGTATCAGCAACGAGCCGCCCAGCGTCGTCGTCCCCGCGGCAAGCGAAGCGACTCCGGCGCTCTTATTGATCTTCAAGTTGTAGTACGTGACCGCGTACACGCTCTGGTCCGATCCGCTGTCGTAGGTGACCGTCCCGGTCCCCGCAGAGAATGTGCCGAGTCCGGAGACCGTGGAACCGAGGCGGAGTTCGCCGCCGACCCCGCCGAACGTGAGCGTCCCGGTGCCGGCATCGAACGCGCCGTTCGCATCGAAGATGCCGCCCGAGAGGGTCACCTCCGCCGAAGAGATGGATGTACTGCCGGCGACGGCGAGCGTGTACGAACCGACCGCGAGCGCGCCTGCCGAGACGTTCAGGTTCGATGTCAGTGTGAGGTTGGACTGGAGCGAGACGGTGGACGAAGAACTCACCGTCAGGTTGGCAAAGTTGCTGCCGCCCGACTTCAGGTCTTGTGCGGTGGCGCCCGACATGGTGATGGTGCCCTGGGACATGACGATGGAGCCCGACTGATTTTCGAGGTGGCCGTAGACGGTCAGCGTCGTTGCAGGATCGGGCGAGGCGGGGAAGGTCAGTATCCCGGTCGTTATCGTGAGGTTCTTGACCGACGAATCGACGTTCACGATCGGGTCGTAGAGCTGGTTGGGTATGATCGCATCCGTGGTCAGGCTAGGTATGCCGTTGGGCTCCCAGTTCAGGGAGTTGTTCCAGTTGCGGTTCGTTGCGCCGTCGTAGCCGGTCCATGTGTAGGTCACGACCCACTTGATGGAATCGTCGGTGGTGTCTTCGCCGGTCTCGCGGTCGTTCTCGCGGGCCGACCCTGCGCCGCCGCCGGAGTACTGGTTCATCGTGACCGCCATACCTGCGACCCACACGGGATCGGTTGTCACGTTGCGGTCTGTCACATCGTCGAAGGAGCACCCCGAGAAGTCGTAGTTCTCGGCCGACGCGCCCAGCCGCAGGTTCAAGTAGGTCGTCGCGGGCGGGACGGAGTAGGGCGGCACACCCACGGCCGGCACGCCGTTAGTGAACGCCGCATTGTCAATGTCGGTGATGGTCACGCCGGAGACGATCTTCAGCCCCTCGCCGTTGCTGTACTTGAAATTGAGCCCATTGATGTTGACGGTGGAACCGCTGTTCGCCGCGAACGCGTAGCGCGTGCTGTTGTACCAGGTGATGGTGGGCTTGATCCCGCCGCCGGTCAGGGTCGTCAGCAAGCCGCCGGCGTTGAACGTGATGGAACTCTCGAGCGCGAGCGTGCAGTTTCCGGTCATCGAAAGCGCCGCTGCGACGGTCATCGCGCCGCTCACGCGAAGCTCCCCGCCGGCGACCATGCTCAACTTGCCGCCCGACGAGATCGAGACTGTTCCCTGGACGGTGGCAAGGCTCGACAGCGTGGCTGTGCGCGTGTTGTTCGTTATCTCCAGGTTCTGATATATCACGCCGCCTGCAGTGGCATACACGGTCTGATCGACGGTACCGGAATCGTACGCCACTGTGGAAGTCCCTGCCGAGAACGTGCCGAGACTCGTGACGGCCCCGCCGAGCTGCAGCCTGCCCGCGCCGGTGAAGGTGACCGTCCCGCCCGTGGCGTTGAAGGAGCCGTTGCAGTCCAGGGTCGCCGTGGTTGCGGTGATCGTCCCTGTGACGGTGGTGGCGCCCGCGGCGGTGATATTGTTGGCGCCCGCGGCGAGTGTGCCGGACGTGACGGTCAGTGTGCCGTTGACGGTCAGCGGCGCCGCCGGCGTCGCTGAAACGCCTGCATTCTTGACGATCTGCAGATTGTTGTATGTCACTGCGAGGACGTTTTGCGGATTGGCGGTCTCATCGTACACCACCGTCCCCGAACCCGCGGTGAAGGCGCCGAAACTCGTCGGCGTGCCGGAACCGATGTAGAGCGTGCCTGCGCCTGCGAAGTTCAAAGCGCCGCCGGTCAGGTTGACCGCGCCATTGGCGTCCACCGCGCCTGCGTCAATCCGCAGCGTGCCCGTCCCGCCGCCTGTGCCCAGAGCGCCATTCACGGTGACCGTGTGCGTCCCGGTCGCGAATGTGCCCGAGGTCAGCGTCATTCCGCCAACGCCGACCGAGAACCCCCCGGTCGCGGTTCCGATGGAGCTGCTTTTGGCAATCTGCAGCGCGTAGTAGTTCACCGGCCGGACGTTCTGGTCGGCGGTCGCGTTGTACCGCACGGTGCTGTTGCCCGCTGTCAGCGCTGCGAAATTGGAGACCGCGCCGCTGAGTTCCAGCGTTCCCGTGCCGGCCCCGCCGAAGTCGATCGTGCCGGTGGAATCGAACGAGCCATTAACATCGACGACCGCGGAAGTGATCGTTATGGTTCCGGCGTTGGTGAGATTGCCCGCCACGCTGGCGTTGTTCGCTCCCACCGCCAGCGTGCCGGACGTGATGGTCAGGTTGCCTCCCACGGCGTTTGCCCCGTCAAGCGGGCCATCGGTTG
>JAVHLO010000021.1:13138-14762 GCA_031082105.1 Planctomycetota bacterium | reverse complement strand
ATCGGTTGTGGCGGTCTGTGTGTTCTTCGCGATCTCAAGGTTGTAGTAGGCCAGCACGCGCACCGCCTGGCCCGCGGTGGTATCATCATACACGACCTTGCCGTTGCCCGCGGTGAAAGTGCCTGAGAAAGTCGGGCTGCCGTTCGAGAGCTTCAGCGTCCCGCCGCCCGCCGGCGTGAACTCCACCGCACCGGCGTTCGAAATGAACGGGCCGTTTGCGTCGAAGATGCCCGAATCGATTATCAGTGTGCTTGCGGTGCCCCCGCCGTTGATTGTGGCGGTCCCTGTTGCGGTCACGGTGGCGGAGCCGACGGAGAACCTGGCGGCGCCCGCGCTCGCGGGGTCGATGCGCAGCTCGCCGCTCACCGTGAAATTCCCGCCTGCGGTGGCGGTGAAGCCGCCGCTGTTCTGGACCTCCAGATGGGCGTATGAAACCGATTGGACCGATTGGTCCGACGCGGTCGAGTCGTATCTCACGATCGAACCTGATGCGGCGCTGAACGTCCCGAGCGAACTCACCGTTCCGCCCAGGTACAGTCGCCCGCCGACTGCGGTGAGTTGCACGAAGCCGCTCGCGCCAAACGAGCCGTTGGCATCGACCCGACCCGTCGACACGGTCAGGTACGCCCCGGCGGCCACCGACGTCGAGCCGGTCACCGTCAGCGCATCAATGTCGCCCACCGCGAACGTGCCGGACGTGACGGTGAGGTTGCCGGCCATCGTCAACGCAGCCGGTACGGAGGCGACCCTCGTGCCAGTGTCGATCTCGAGGTGATGGTAGTGCGGGGCGGCCGCGTTCGTGACCAGGACATCGTGGTCGCCGCCGGTGTAGTTGTACTTGACCGTGCCGGTCGCGGGGTTCGGGCTGATGTTCAGCGAGGCGACGGTGCTGGAGAGCTCGAGGAGTCCGTTCCCGTCGAACCGGACCACGCCGCCGCCCGCCCCGTTACACGTGAACGGGCCGTTGGCGTCAAACGAACCGGCATCCACCTTGAGCGTGGCGCCTGCTGGAATGCTGGTGTTGCCGGACACCGCGATGGAGTTCGCGGCCGTTGCGAGTGTGCCCGTCGTGATCGTCACGTTGGTCGCGGTAGTCGTGCCGACCAGCGTCGCGGTCTGCGGGCCGTTGTTTATCTGGAGGTTGTAGTAGTTCACGGGCCGGACGTTCCGCGGGTTGGCCGTGTCGTTGTACTCGACGGTTCCCGTGCCCTTTGTGAACGTGCCCAGGTAGACGCAGTCGCCCTTGAGGCGGAGGCGTCCTGATCCGGTGAACGTGGTCGCGCCGGAGGTCGCGTCATAGCTGCCCAGCACTACGAACGTCCCGCTCGGAATGGACACCGTGGCGCTGTTTGTGACGTTTCCATTGACCGTGGAAATGTAGCCTCCCGGGCTGTAGGTCCCTGCGGAGACGGTGAGATTTCCCTCTATGGTCAGGTCGCACAAGGGCGAGACCATCCCGCCGGTCTTGTCGATGATGACATTCTGGTAGTTGCCCGTGCCGAGGATATTGACAACGGCTTGGCTGAGGATCCCGCGGAAAGCCACCGTGCTGCCCGCGCCTGCGGCGAGCGTGCCCGTGGCGAGAGTAGTGAAATTGCAGTAGACGTTGATCGTCTGGCCGGCG
>JAVHLO010000021.1:0-13128 GCA_031082105.1 Planctomycetota bacterium | reverse complement strand
GTCAGCGTCCCCGTGCTTATCTCGATGGACTTGCAGGCGGCCTCTGCGGAGATGATTGGGTCGTTAAGCTCGTTTGGAATCTGCACATTGTCGGTCAGCGTCGGGGGGCCGTTGGGGAGCCAGTTCGTGCCTGTTGCCCAATCGCTGTTGGTGGTGCCGGTCCATATCTTGTATGCCGGCCAGGTGATCGTACCGCCCGGGACCTCTCCGGCCTCGTTGTCGTCTTCTCTTGACTCACCCGTGCCGGCCCCGGAGGCGTTGAGTATCTCTATTACACCGGCGAACTGGCTGTCGGTGGTCACGTTATACTGCGTGGTCGCATCGAACGAACACTCGGAGAATGAGAAATCGCCGCCCTGCGTGCCCAGACGGATGTTCATAAAAGTCCCAGAGCCGGCCC
This sequence comes from Planctomycetota bacterium, assembly GCA_031082105.1. Taxonomy (GTDB): domain Bacteria; phylum Planctomycetota; class MHYJ01; order JACQXL01; family JAVHLO01; genus JAVHLO01. Next base: position 12,728 of record JAVHLO010000021.1, on the reverse strand, counting down.
CAGGCCCGTTCGAGAACGTCACCTTGTCAATGTCGGTGACGGTGGCGCCGCTGAGGATGCGCAGTCCGTTGACATCGCATCCCGAGAAGTTCAAGCCCTGAATGAAAACGGCGCTGCCCGAATCAACGGTGAAGGCGAACCTGCCCGGTCCGCCCGTCCAGGTGATTGTCGAGGCTGAACCGGCCGATTCCTGTGTTGAAAGAGAGCCGCCGTTGCCAATCGTCAAGGAAGTCCCGAGGCGAAGCACGCAGTTGCCGATGAGCGCGAGGTTCTTCGTGACGGTCGCGGTGCCTGTGACGGTGAGATCGGCGCCGGCGAGCATATCGAACGTGCCGTCGGTCAACTCGAACCAGCCGGCGCAGGAGGCGACCCCGCTCAACTCGGCCGTCTGCCCTTGGCACGCGACGCGGAGATTATTGTACGATGCGGTCCGCACCGTCTGTGAGACGGTCGTGCTGTTGTAGATGGTCGTGCTCGATCCCGCCGTCAACGCCCATGATGTGCCGACCGCGGCGGAGAGTTCCAGCGTCCCCGCGCCAGTGAACGTGATCGAACCCGTCGAGTTGAAGGCGCCATTGGCGTCGATCGTGCCCGTCGAGGCGGTCAGTGCGCCCGCGCCGCTCGTCGTCCCGTCCACTGTGAGCGTCTTGTCAGCGACCGCCAGTTCGCCCGCGGTCAGGATCAGATTCCCCCCGACAGTCGTGGTTCCGGTCCCGGTGAGCGTGCCGACCGCGCCCGTCTTATCGATCTCAAGGTGGTTGTAAGCTGCGACGCGTACGTCCTGGGCGCCCGCGCCGTCGTACTCCACGGTCCCCGTGCCGGACGTGAGCGTCCCGAGGCTCGTGACCGTGCTCGAGAGCCTCAGCCGCCCGGCGCCGGCGAAGTTGACGTTTCCGCCGCCTGCGTTGAACGTGCCGTTCGCGTCGAACGTGCCGTTCGTGTCGATTTGAAGCGTCGCGCCGCCCGAGAACGAGGCCGTGCCCGTGACGGTCGTCAAGACCGCGGCCGTGGCGAATGTGCCGGAGGTTGCGGTGAGATTGACGGCGACGGCCATTGCCCCCGCAGCGGTCGCGACCCTGCCGGCGTCGGCGATCTCGAGGTTCTGATAGGCCGCCACGGGCACGGACTGGTCGACGGTCGTGGAATCGTACCGGACCGTAGCGCCCGCGGCGATGTTGATCGTGCCGAGGGAAGCGACGCTCCCGCCGAGTTCGAGTCTCGAATCCGCCGAGCTGAGGTTCACCGTGGCGCCGGCCGCTGTGAAGCTGCCGTTCGCGTCGAGCTTGCGCAGTCCGGGAATGGTAAGGGTTGCGCCCGTGCCGACCGTCGTCGCGCCGCCGACGGAGACTGTCTCGGCCGCGACGGGACTGCCCAGGTTGAGCGTGCCCGCGGCGACGTCGAGCGCGCCGTTGATCGCGAATCCCGCCGTACAGTTCGCAATCCAGCCGCTCTTGGAGACCTTGAGGTTGAAGTAGGTTATCGTGAAGACATTCTGGTCGGCCGTCGAGTTCGTGTACTCGACGGTGCCCATCGTGCTTGTAAGGCTGCCGAGCCCCACGATCGCGGTGGGCGCGGCGTTGACGCGCAGCAATCCGGCCGCAGTAAAAGTCACGTTCGCGCCGCCGGCGTCAAGACTTCCCGTGCACGTCACCGTGCCGGTGGCGATCTGCAGCGTGGCCCCGGCCGAGACGGTCGTCGTGCCCGCAATGCCCAGGGCGTATGCCGCGACATCGAGCGCGCCGCTCGTGATCCAGAGGTTGCCGTTCACTGTGGCGTTCCCGTCGAGCGTGCCGGCCGAGGCGCCCTTGACGATCTCCAGATGATGGTAGGTCACGCCGCCCTTGACCGTCTGCGCGGAAGCGCCGTCGTACCTCACGTACGAGCCTGAAGCTGCGGAGAACGTCCCCAGCGAAGTGACCGTCCCGCCGAGGTACAGCCGACCGCCGGACCCGCTGAGGGTTACCGTTGCGCCCGTGGCGTCGAACGTGCCGTTCACATCCACGAGACCCGTCGAGGCCGATAGCGTCGTTCCTGCGGAGACCGTCGCGCTGCCGACGACATTCAGCGTCTGCGTCCCGACTGCGAGCGCGCCGGCGCCAACTGTGAGAGAGCCGTTCAGGTTCGTCGTTCCGACAATGTTCCCCGTCAAGCCAGTCTTGCTGATCTTCAGACTGTAGTAGGTCGTAGCGTAGACGTCCTGATTCGCGGTCGCGGAGTTGTACTCGACCGTGCCGATCGTGTTGGTCAGGCTGTCGAACCCCGACACGATGCCGCCCAGCTTGAGGAGTCCGGCGCCGGTGAAGCTCACGACGGCGCCGACGGACGATGCGTCAAAGTCGCCGATGACGGTCGCCGTCCCGGTCCCGATCTCGAGCGTGCCGTAGATTGTAGTAGTTCCGCCGACTGTGTTGGCGTTCAAGGACTGAGCGCCGACCGCGAGCGTTCCGCTGGTGACGACCAGGTTGTTCTCAACAGTTGTGGTCCCCGTGAGCGAGGCAACCTGTGTCGTCTTGTCGACCGTGAGCTTGTAGTACGTGGTTGCGTACACATTCTGTCCGGCCGAAGTGCTGAAGTACGTGACGGTGCCGCTGCCGGCCGTGAACGTGCCGAGACTTGTCACGGCGCCGCCGAGCCGCAGGTGCCCGGCGCCGCTCATTGTCACGCTGCCACCGCCGGCATCAAACGAGCCGCCCGCCTGGAGCGTGCCGGTCGAAATGGAGACCACGCCGGCCACGGTCGTTCCGCCGGCTACCGTGACCGATTTAGCGCCGATTGCGAATTCGCCGACGGAGACGGTGAGGCCGCCGTTGACGTTCGCGTTCGACAGCAGCGCGACCTGACTGCCGGAGGTCTGGTTCACTGCGAGGTTGTAGAAAGCGCTGCCGCTCACGTCGAGGTTCTGGTCGCCGCTGCCGCGGAACGTGATCGTGCCATTCGTAAAATCGATCACTCCGCCCGCCTGCTTTATGAAATTGCCGTACACTTCAAGCGTGTAGTCCTGGTCTATCTTCAGCACGCCTGTGGTCAACGTGCAGTTGCGGCACGCGCTGTTCCCGTCGAGAACGGGGTCGTTGACCACGTTGGGGATGGTCACATGCGTGCCGGAACCGGGCGGGTACGAGGGATTCCAGTTCGCCGGGTTACTCCAGGCAGTGCTGGTCGCGCCGGTCCAGGTGAGCGTCATCACCCACTCGATCTTGCTTGCGCCGCCGGTGACCAGGCCGCTGCCGCGGTCGTTTTCGGCGTCCGCGGCGCCCACCGGGGCGAACTGGGAAACGTAGATCACGCCGCCCGCGTAGGCCGGATCGCAGGTCGCGCTGAAATTGGCAGAGCTCGCATCGAACGAGCAACCTGAGAAGTCGAAATCGCTCCCGCCCGTGCCGAGCCGCACGTTCAGGAACGTCGTGAAGCCCTTTATGTTGTACGCTACAAGGCCGCTGGAATCCGGGATCGCCGAAGAGACGGTGAGCTGCGTGTCCGAGTTCACAGCGGTCACCCGGCGATGGTAGGTGTCCGGCCCGATCGTGATCACGAACACGTCGTCAACGGCGACGTTTGCCAGCCAGGAAGTCCCCGAGCCGCTGACGGTCGTCGTGGCGTTCGTGGAAGCGGTACCCGTGCTGTAGCTCGGTATGCCCGCGCCGTTTGTGCAGATCACGTTGTCGATGTCCGTGACGGTCGCGCCACTGTTGATTCGGAGTCCCTGCGCATCGCAGTAGGAGAGATTCAGCCCCTGGATCCAGACTGTCGAGCCGTTGTTCGCGTCGAAGGCGAACCGGCCGGTGCCGTTCCGCGTCAACGTCGGCTTCGACGCGCCCGGCGTGGAAGTGATGAACTGGCCGGCGACATCGAAATCGCCGTTCACTGCGCCGTTGCCAAGCCGCAGGAAGCACCCGCCGCTCATCGAGAGTTTCGCGCCCGCCCCCACGGTCGCCGCGCCCCCGACGGTGAGGTCGCCGGGTTCCTGGATCGCCAGCGTGCCGCCCGTCACGCCAAGCGTACCGGCACACCAAGCGGTCTCGGACAGTGTCGCCGTGTCCGCAAGAGCTGTCTTCGCCACAAGGAGATTGTAGTAGCCGACTGCTTGGATCGTCTGCGCCACGCTACCTTCGTACCGGACGGTTCCGGATGGGGCGGTGACATTGGTGCCGGAGAACGAGACCGTATTCTGGAACGTCAGCGTACCCGCGGCCGTGAACTCGATCTCATTGCCGGCCCCGGATGCGGTGAAACTTCCCTGGGCAGTGAATGCGGAGGCGGCGTTGTCGAAGAGCAGCTTCCCGTTGAGCGTCGTCGCGCCGGAGACAGTGAGCGAATTGGCCGCCAGCGCCAGCGTGCCCGACGACACGTCAAGCGTCTCCGCCACGGCAATCACGCCGTCTACGCTGCTGAGCGTGCCGGTCGAGCTCCCCTTGGCGATCTCGAGCTTCCGGTACGCGAAGTCAAGCACACTCTGGGCGGCGGAACTGTCATAGCGAACGACGCACCCCGCAAATGTCGTCAGCGAGGCGAGCGGCGAATTCCACGTGACAGTGCCGCCGAATTCGAGCCTGCCCGCGCCGGTGAACGTTACCGCGCTCGACACGCCGCCCGTGTACGCGCCGTTCGCGTCAAGCTTGCCGCTGGAGATCGTGATAGTCCCGTTGTTGGTGGTCGCGCCGGCGACCGACACGGTGTAGATGCCGGCCGCGAACGTGCCAGTGGATGTGGTCAGCTCCAGCGACCCGTTGCAGGTGATCGATGCGGCAGCGGAGTCGGTGGCGGTCGATGCGCCCTTGTCCAGGCGCAGGTTGTTGTACGTTGCCGACTGGACGCTCTGGCCTGAGGTGCTGTCGTAGACGACCGTGGACGAGCCGCACGTAAACGTCCCGAGGCTCGATACGGTCGAACCGAGTTCAAGCGTCCCGGCGCCGGTGAAGGTCACGGCGCCGCCGCTCGCGTTGAATGTGCCATCTACATCGATCGTCGCGGTGGAGGCCGTGAGCGTTGCCGAGATCGTGGCGTTTCCGGCCGCGGTCAACGGATTCGCGTTCAACGCAAGAGCGCCGCCGGACACGGTCAGGTCGCCGTCCAACACGATCACGCCGCCGCTCGTGGCGGTTTGCCCCGTGCAGTCGATCACGAGATGATGGTATGTTGCGGCAAACACCGTCTGGCCGCCCGTGGTTCGGTTGTACTTGACGGTCGAGCCCGCGGCCGCCGAGAAATCTGTCGGTCCGGTCACCGTGCCGGAGAGTTCCAGCGTGCCCGCGCCCGTGATGTCGACCGTCGTCACGCCTGCTATGAACGAGCCGTTTGCGTCGAATGTCCCGCTGCCGATCGAGAGTATTGTGTCCGCGCCGGATATCGTGGTCGTGCCGGCGACAGTCACGTTGTACGTTGACGTGGCAAAGACCTGCGTGGCAATTGAAGAGACGGTCAAGTCGCCGCCCACGATGACATTGCCGCCGCAGGTCACGGTGTTTCCGGGCCCGGGGGCGCCGACGTCAACCTCCAGCTTGTAGTAGGTGAGACCCGGCAAGGTCGTGTCGCCGCCGGTGTAGTTGAACTTCACCGTGCCTGTGCCGCAGGAAAGCGAGGCGAAGGCGGTTGTCGCGCCGCTCAGTTCAAGCGTTCCGCCCGAAACGAATTCGACCGTGCCGGAGCAGTTGAACGTGCCGTTGCAGTCCACGTAGCCGGTCGTACCCGTCAGGAACTTCAGAGTCCCGGGACAGGTAATTCCGCCGTTCGCGGTCAGCGTCTTGCCGTTGGAGACGTCGATCCTGCCGGAGACGGTCAGGAGGTTCCCGCCGGCGACGGTGATATTCGTGTTCAGCGTCGTGATCGAGCCGAATGCCACGGTGAGCGTGTTGAAGGCCATCGGCGAGACCGTGCCGCCGATCGCCTGTGTCGTGCCGTCGAACGTCACCGTGCTCGCGCCGGGCGTCCACACGCCGCCGTTCTGGGTGAAATCGCCGGCGACGGCGAGGCTGCGTCCGTTGAGGTTGAGTCCGCCGGCGGACATCGTTATCGAGCCGTTCACGTCGAGATTGTTGCCGACCGTGGCGTTGGCGGTGAGTGTTCCGGCGCTGATCGTGACGTTGCTGCCGACGCTGAGCGCGCCGTCGGCCGTGCTGCCGCCTGTGCCGCTCTGGATGAGGTTGTAGTACGTGTACGCCCCTGCGTTGGTGTACAATGGCTGCGCCGCCGTGGCCGCGTATTCGACCGTGCCGTTGCCCGCAGTGAATGCGCCGAAGGCGGCGGTACCGGCGGCGGGCAGCGTGCCCTTGAGTATGAGTTTACCCGGGCCGTAGAAGACGACCGCGCCCGTCGACAGGTTGAACTGGCCGCTCACCGTCACGGTCCCGCTGCCGATCCTGAGCGTTCCGGCGCCGGTCAGGTTTCCATCCACCCTGAGATTGTTGGCGCCGATGTCCAACGTGCCCGCCGTAAGCGTCAGGTTGCTCCGCACAATCAGGTAGGAGCCGAGAGATACCGTACCGCCGGTCTTGTTGATGTCGAATACCCAGACGGCATTCTTCGTCGTGTCCGCATCGGAACTGGTCATGGTGACGTTCTGGTTGGCGCCTCCCGAACAACGGAAGGTGCCGGTCGTCGTGTCGACAGATCCCATCCGGAACGTCCCGGAGGTCTGCCTCGCGAAATCGCCGGTAAGCACAAGGGTGCTGTTCAGGGCAACCGTGGAAGGTTCGGCGTCGTTTCCGTAGCGCAAAGTCCCGGTGCTTATGAGCAGCGACTTTGCGTAGCCGGTGGTGGCGCCGCTACCGGCGGCATCGCAAAGACAAGATGCGCGATTGTTGGCAGGGTTCGGAATTCGAATATTCTTCTCGCTGGGTGGAGCCGGTGGGATTGCGCCCGACGACCAATTCGTCGCCACCTGCCAGCGCCTGTTCGTGACGGCAGTCCATTGCCAGAACATGCTCCAGTAGATAGTATGAGGCGCGGCCTCATCCGTGCCTGAGTCCCGGTCGTTCTCGAATCCCGCGCCGGATCTGTCTCCGGAGGCATTGACCAGTTCGACCACCATGCTGTCCAGCGCGCCGGCGGGCGTGCGGACGTTGTACTGGCAGTTCGCGTCGAACGAGCAGTCCATGAACTGCCATGTTCCGCTCGTCCAGTTCAGCTTGACGTAGGTGCCGGTCGCGGATACGCCGTTCTGGAATGCCACGGCGTCAATATCGCTTGAGGTGGACGCCGTTGCAGCCACATTGATCCCGTCGGCGTTCATGTACTTCAGAACAAGCGCCGTCAGTGCGAGGAGGCCGGAGTTCTGTACCGTGAACGAATATCTTGCGGGAGTGCCTTCGTCGGTCGACGTGATTGTCGGCGTAGTACCCGACGTTTCCAGACTCGCCCCGGCGCCGCTGATTGTGATGCCCGTACCCAACCGCAGGAAAGAGGCGCCGGTCAAGTACATCGCGCCGCTCACGGTGGCCGCGCCCGCAACCGACAGATCGCCGGGGACTGCGACGCGGAAGTCGCCGTTCGCCGCGACGTTCAACGTCCCTGCGCACGAGGCCGTACCGGATAGCGTCGCGACCTGTGAAGCGCTGTTGGCAATCTCCAGGTTCCTGTACGTCGAGACAGGCGCGACGGTCTGGGCGACGGTCGAGCTGGCATACCTCACCGTGCTGCTCGGGCCGGCATTCAATGTGCCCAGACCGGTCACAGCGCCCTGGAGCACCAGGGCTCCAGCGTCAGCGAAAGTGATTGTCCCGCCTGTGGCATTGAACGCGCCCGCGACGGTGGCCGTCGAGGTGGTCGCGGAGAGAGTTCCGCCGACAGTCGCGTTGCCGGCGACGTTGAGCGTTTTGTCGTTCAGCGCGAAAGTCCCTGAGTCAACCGTCAGATTCCCGGCCACGCCGACGCTCGCCGCCGCGGCGTCCACGGTGGCCGTTCCGCTCACCTCGATATCGAGATGGTAGTATCCGGCTGCCGGTGATCGCACGGTCGGCGACGCGCCGCCGTACGTGACCGTGCTCGTCGAAGGAGTGAAGTTGCCGAGGCTCGTCACCGTGCCGTCGATCCGCAGCGTCCCGGCCGCCGAGAACGTCGTGTTGCCGCCCGTGGCGTCGAACACGCCGTTGCAGTCGACCGTCCCGGTGCTGATCCCTATCGTGCCGGCGCAGGTCAGGTTGCCCCCGACGTTCAGCGTGTTTCCGGCGACCGACACCGTGCCGGCCTGCACCGCGAGGTTGCCGTTGACGGTGGTGAGCCCGGTCAGGTTGGCCGCGTAGGACGCTTTGTTGATCGTCAGATGGCGGTACGTTGCGGCCGTGACGTTCTGGTTTGCCGCCGTGTCATTATATATTACCTCGCCAGTCGTGCCGGCGGAGAGCGTCCCGAGCGTGACCACGCTGCCGGAGAGTTCGATGATGCCTCCGCTGGTGAACGTCACCGTCCCGCCGGTGCCGTCAAAGGAACCGTTGGCGTCAAGCTTGTTCGTTGTGCCGGTGAGAAACTCGAGTGTCCCCGCCACGCGCGTCGAACCGCTCACGGTGGCGGTCACGCCGTCCGCGAGCTTCAGCGTGCCGTCCACGGTGAGAATCGCGCCCAACGCGACGGAGAGGCCCAGATTGGCCGTGGTGATCGCGTTCGAGGCGACGGTGAGGTTGTAGAACGCCGGCGAGACCGTCCCGCCGATCGCGCCGGGGTTGCCGGTCATTCTTACTGTGCTGGTGTCGCTGTTGAACGTCCCGCCGTTGCGGGCGAAATTCCCGCCGATGACGTGCGTGAAGGCGCCCGCGTTGAACGTGCCGGCGGTGAGGGTGAGATTGCCGCCCGCCTGGATCGCGTTCGCCGCGGTCAGTGTGCCCAATGTCAGAGTCACATGCCTGTTCGCCGCAAGCGCGCCGGAAGCCTCCGTAGTCGCCGTGCCGGCGCCCTTCGCGATCTCCACATCGTAGTACGTCAGGCCGAACGTCCTGACGGTCTGGTCTGCGCCGGAATCATACGTCACCAGCCCCGTACCGGAGGTGAGGGTCCCGAGCGACGTCACCGTCCCGCCGAGCGCGAGCGTGCCGCCGGATGTGAAGATCACGTTTCCGCCCGTCGCGTCAAACGCGCCGTTCGCGTCGAAGAGGTTCGTCGTGCCCGTTAGAAATCGCAGTGTCCCGTTGATGTCCGATGTCCCGGTAGCCGTCACCGTGCGCGTGTCGGAAACGGCAAGTTCACCGTCCACGGCAAGATTCCCGCCCACGCTGAAATTCCGGTTCGCTGTGGTGACGGACCCGCTCGCGATCGTCAACTGGTTGAAGGCCAGGCTGCCCGCCGCGACGCCGCTGATGCTCTGCGTTGCGCCGTCGAACGTGAACCCGGCCGTCCCCGTATTGAAAACACCACCGGTGAACGTGAGATCGCCCGCGAGCGTATGCGCGTAGGAGCCGGCCGAGAACGTGCCCGCGCCGGTAGCCAGCTTCAGTTCGCCGCCAATGTCCATCGCCTTCTGGCAGGTCAGGTTGCCGGTCGTCAGCTCGAGATTGTTCGTCACCACGAGCGTCGCCAGGGTGGACGTCAACGCAGTGTAGGCGTTCTTGTCGATCTTGAGGTTGCAGTAGCTGATGCCGCTCGCGCGGACGGTCTGGTTCGCGGTCTGGCAATCGTACGTGACGGTGGAGGTGCCGGCCGTGAACGAGCCGAGACTCGTGACCGTGGCGTCGCCGAGTTTCAACTGGCCCGTGGTGAACGAGATCGTGCCGCCCGTGGCGTCGAAGCTGCCGTTCGCGTCGAGGGTGCCCGAGCCGCCGGTGAGCGTGCCGGAGATGATGGTCGCACCGGTCACGGTCGCAGTGCAGCCCTGGAGCTTGAACTCGCCCGCCGTAATGCGGAACTCGTTGGCGACGTTCATGTTGGCCGCGAGTCCCGCCATGTTGCCCGGCTTGTTCACCTCGATATTGGCGACGACGCTTCCGGCGGAAATGACCGCCTGGTTCGGGTCGCTGCCGGTGATGAGCAACTTGCTGCCGGCCACCATGGTCAAATCGCCATCGATGAGGACATCGCCATACGCAGAGAGCACCTTGTCGGCGTTGATGGTCAGAAGACTCCCCGAGTTCGTCGTGATGTTCTTGCAGGACGCGTTGGCGGAGATGACGGGATCGTTGTTCGGCGGTACGGCCACGTCGGGGATCGTCACGTCGCTTGACTGGTCGGGGATGAAGGCCGGCGACCAGTTGCTGGGGTTCGCCCAGTCGGAACTTACGTCGCCCTCCCAAGTGAGTAGTCTTATCCACTCAATCGTGCTGAGGCCGCCTTCCACCTGCCCGTTTTCCTTGTCGTTCTCCGTGGTCGAATCGGTGTTCGAATACGACATCTCGGCGACGCCGCCGGCCCACGCGCCGTCGGTGACGACGCTGTAGTCCGGCGCGCGCGTGGTCGGGCCGTACGTGCCGCCGTCAGTGTCCGCACCGAAACCGAAATTGCAGTACGTGAAGTAGAAATTCTGTGCGCCTGTGCCGAGCCGCAGGTTCAGATAGGCCGAGTAGGAATAGGTTGTGGGCGTATCAGAACCGTTTGCGAAGTCGACATAGTCGATGTCGGTGACGGTCGCGCCGCTCATGATCCTGAGCCCGTCGCCGTTGCAGTACGAGAAGTTCAGGCGGTTGACGTTTATCGTTGCGCCGCTGTTGACCGTGAAGGCGAACCGCAGCGGCGTGACCGTGTCCGTGGATGTGATCGTCGGCTTGTTTCCGCCGGACTGGGCGGTGGTGAGCGAAGCGCCCGAGTTCAGGGAACACGAAGTCCCGAGTCTCAAGTAGGAGGAGCCTGTCATCGTCACGGGGGCGGAGGCGGTCATCACGCCCGAGACGCGCAGGTCGCCGCCGGGCTGGAGGGCGAGCGTGCCGCCGGAGTGGGCCAGCGTACCGTTGACGGTCGCGGTGCCCGACGCCAGGGTCAGCGTCCTGCCGCTGCCCAGCGCAGTCTGGACGTTGTTGTACGTGACCGCGGCGAAAGCCTGGTCCACCGCCGTCGCGTTGTAGCGCGCGAGGCTCGAAGCGGCCGTGAACGTCGTGAAATTGGCGACGGTGTTCGAGAACTCGAGCGTGCCCGCGCCCGAGAACGTTATCCCGCCGCCGCTCAGGTTTGCCGCGCCGTTGAAATCCAGGGCCGCGGTCGAGCCGCTGATCGTCCCGCCTACGGTTGCCGCGCCCGCGACGGTCAGGTTGGACGCACCCATCGAGAGCGCGGTCGAGCCCGACATGTTCAACTGGCCGGTGACGCCGATCGCGCCCGAGGCGTTCAATGCGCCCGCCGTGATGCCGAGGTTGTTGTTCACCGTGATCGGGCCGGCTGCGTTGCCGGCGAAGCCCGGCTTGCTGATCGTCAGGTTGTAGTACGTGATCCCGGGAACGGATTGATCCGCCGCGGCGCTGTAGAAGACAATCGTCGAGTTCGCCAGGGTCAGGTTCCCGAATCCGCTAACCGTACCGCCCACCCGCAGCGTGCCGGCGCCGCCGAAGACGAGGTTGCGCGGCCCCGGCGCGCTCGTCAGGTCGAATGCGCCAGAACACTCGAGCGTGGACGTGCCCGAGATTGTCAGCGCGTTCTCGACCGCGTTCGCGTTTACGTTCCAGGCCGCGGTCGCGGTCTGGTTGCTGTTGTCAATCGTGAGATTGTAGTAGTCGGTCGTCGGCGTCGCTACGGTCTGCCCGCCCGCCGTGTAGTTGTAGACGACCGTACCGGTCCCGGACGAGAAGTTCCCCAGAGTTCCCACAGTTCCCCCAAGTTCCAACGTCCCCCCGCCGGTGAACGTCAGATTCCTCCCCGTCAGGTCAAATGGGGCATTGACATCGGCCGAGGACGCGCCGGTGATCTGCAGCGTGCTTCCGATGTTCGTCGGCGTGATGCCGAAGCCGATCGTCGCCTGGCAGCCGTTGGAGATTTCCAGGTTCCAGTAGTCGACGTTGGGGACCGTCACTGCGCCGGCAAGATAGAACTCGACCGTGCCGCTTGCGCGCGTGAAGACGCCCAGTGCGGTGGGGGTCCCGCCGATGCGGAGCCGGCCGGTGGAGTCGAAGGTCACAGTCCGGCCTGTGGCGTTGAAATTGCCCGTGACATCCAACGTCGCCGGACCGAGAATGCTCAGTTGGTTCCCCAGGTTCGTCGGGTTGACTGCAAAGCTCGCCGTCGCAGTGCCGTTTTCAGTATCCTCGCCTACAGTGAGGTTGTAGTAATTCTTGTTGTCCACGGTCTGCGCAGCGCCCGCGGCGTACTGGACCGTGGCGGTGCCGGCGGTGAAGTTCCCGAGACTCGTGACATTGCCGCGCAGGACGAGCTTTCCTGTGCCCATCGCGCCGAAGGTGACCGTGCGGCCCGTGGCGTCGAAACTCCCCGTGACGTCCAGCGTGGCGGGGCCGAGGATGCTCAGTTGATTCGTCACGCTTGCCGTAGATATCGAGCCGGCCGTAGCGATATTGTTCTCGGTATCCTCGCCCACGGTCAGGTTGAAATAGTCCGCGGAGGTAGTGTCAACCGCCTGCGCGACGGCGGCGGTGTACTGGACCGTGCCGTTCCCGGCGGTGAAGGTCCCCAGGTCCGTAACCGTGTTGCGCAGGATGAGCTTGCCCGTCCCGGCCGCGCCGAAGCTCGTTACCAGTCCGGTGTGGTCGAACGTGCCCGACACGTCGAGTGTCGATGCGCCGACTATCGTCAGCGCATTGCTGACGCTGGAGGTCGTGATGTTGAACCCCGCTGCGACTGTCGCCGTGTAGCTTCCCTTGTCTATTTCG